>NZ_UHIL01000002.1:0-301964 GCF_900460535.1 Vibrio parahaemolyticus
CATCGGATTTCTCGCTTGAGATTTGTCCCCAGCGGCGCATTTGGGTCAGATACCAAATCGCATCGCTGTAGTACGGGTACGTGGCGTTATGACGGAAGAACACGTTGAAGTCTGGTACGTCTCGTTTGTCGCCTTTCTCGTATTCAAACGTGCCTGTCATTGAGTTGGCGATAACATCGGCATCAGCTCCCACATACTCGCTCTTCGCCAACATCTTCACCGCTTCTTGGCGGTTGGCATTGTTGTTTTCATCCAACCAATGTGCCGCTCGAATCAGGGCTTTCACGACACGAATGTGCGTGTTGGGGTTCTTTTCTGCCCATGCTTTGGACACACCAAACACTTTCTCTGGATTGTTCTTCCAGATTTCGTAATCGGTCACGACTGGCGTACCAATGCCTTTGAATACGGCTTGCTGGTTCCATGGTTCGCCGACGCAGTACCCTTTGATTGTGCCCGCTTCCATTGTGGCTGGCATTTGTGGTGGCGGTGTAACACTCAAAAGAACGTCAGCATCCAATTGACCACTGTTATCGCCTGAGTCTGGTGCATAAAAACCTGGATGAATCCCACCAGCAGCAAGCCAATAACGCAACTCGTAATTGTGAGTAGAAACAGGAAACACCATGCCCATATTGAATGACTTGCCCTTGTCGCGATAACTGTCAACGACGGGCTCCAACGAATCCGCTTTGATTGGATGTACAGGTTTGCCATCTGGCTGCTTTGGTATGTGTGGCTTCATCTGTTCCCACGTGTCATTGGAAACCGTGATTGCGTTGCCATTCAAATCCATGCTGAACGCGGTAATCACTTCTGCTTTTGTTCCGATACCAATCGTCGCGCCCAACGGCTGCCCTGCCAGCATATGCGCGCCATCGAGTTCACCATCGATAACGCGGTCCAACAGCACTTTCCAGTTTGCTTGCGCTTCGAGCGTGACGTATAACCCTTCGTCTTCAAAAAAGCCTTGCTCATAGGCAACCGCTAGCGGCGCCATATCGGTTAACTTAATAAAACCAAACTTCAGGTCTTCAATTTCTGGCTCACCCAACTCTGCCTTTGCGCTAACCGTGGTGATTACCGATAACGAAATTGCTGACACTTTCAGCATCGAACTCCATTTCATTGGATTGCTCCCATAAAAAAAGCGCTACTACTCCGAAGAGCAGTAGCGCCGTTGCTAAGTCTGCAATTACCGCCATTGATAATTGAGATAAGCGATTCAACAATAAACCCGTTCTAACTAATCCAATTACTGTGCCAACTAATTTTTCACTTTAAATACAGCAAATTAGAGTTGACCCTAGTTACCAAACAATTGTATTTGCTTACTGTTAGTGCAACACGCACCACGGTAGAATTTTCACCATAACTCCAAAGTAGTAGAGAAGTTAATCAATTAGTTGCAATGCGGTAATCAGGTTCTTCGCAACTTGAGTAAGCGTTTGACTCGATTGCATTGCAGAGTTTCGCATTGCTTTGTACGCGTGTTCCTCATCTACATTGTGCACTTTCATCAATAAGCCTTTGGCTTTTTCCACCAGCTTTCGCTCTTCAATCTTGTTCGTCAGCGATTCAATTTCTGAATTCATTCTCTCGAACCGCTCACGTACCAAGGTTGCGTGGTCAATCCAAGGTTGAAGAGCAAACTCAGTATCATTAGGCATCAACACATAATCCATTTGGCTTGATAACCGATTGATATCATTAGAAGATAGTTGCTTTAGCACGATAAGAAGTGGTACCGATTTTTGTCGGCAGTAATCGACGATCAAACGCAGCTCTGCGGTTGGCTGCTGCCATCCAACCACAACTCTTGCCGATGGCTCTCTCCGTATCAGCGTTTCTAGCTGTGCCAATTGGCTACCGATGATGTTGTCGTAATCTTTGCTCAATAAGCCGGACAATCGAGCTTGCTCTTGAAGGCTGTCACAGCAGACGATAATGGGTGTTTTTGACGTTGATTGAGTCATGCACATTCCTTGTTAATATCTCACTCACTAAAGGAGATAAAACAAGGAATGTGCCAACTCCGATTAACTGGCGATGAGATGTTCTTTGAAGAAAGCTAAGGTACGTTCCCAAGCAAGAGCCGCTTCCTCGGGTGCGTAACGTGCCGTTGAGTCGTTGTGGAAACCATGATTGACGTTTTCATACATCAAAGCTTGGTACTTCGCACCTGAAGCAATCAACTGCTGCTCGTACGAAGGCCAAGTGTCATTCACACGTTTATCCAACCCTGCGAAATGCAACATTAATGGGCCTTTCACTTGTTTTTGAATCTCTTCTGCAGCGGGTGTTCCATAAAAAGGTACGCCTGCATCGAGCTCATTTGGCATAACTGCCGCCAGCATATTGACGACATAACCACCAAAACAGAAACCAACCGCGCCAAGCTTGCCGTTTCCATGTTCGTGCTGTTTGATAAATTTAGCGGCCGCTATAAAGTCTTGCTCAATCTTGGCTCTGTCCATCTCTTTTTGCATTGCTCGCCCTTCATCATCATTTCCCGGATACCCACCTAACGGGTAGAGAGCATCGGGAGCAAAGGCGATAAAACCATCTTTCGCTAGTCGCCTCGCGACGTCTTTAATGTAAGGGTTGAGGCCACGGTTTTCATGAATCACCAAAACCGTTGGTGATTTGATGGTCTTTTTCTGAGGCATCACCAAGTAACCACGCCCTTCACCATGCCCATTCGGCGACGAAAAGGTTTCGTACGTGGCTTTGATTTCAGGATCATTGAAGGAGACTTGCTCGGCAAGCGCGTAATTTGGTGTCAGTGCGTCAACCAGTGCGGTCATGCTAAACCCTAGCACCGCAAGGCCACCAAGCCGATTAAGAAATTCTCGGCGCGAGATCTTTCCGTGCGCGTATTCGTCGTACCAATCGAAGGCTTCTTGCGGGATGGGGTGAGCCGCCTTTTCACTTGACGTCGTGTGCTTTAGCATTATCCATGTCCTCATTTCTTATCGAAAAGTAAACCCATCACCGCAATGGTGATGTTTATGCTAACCAGCAAAGAGAGACTTGTGGTGATAAATTCATCACTGACGAGCATACACAAACAATAGATAAAGGATTCCGATCCAACAACTTTGTATCGTTAGGCAGTCATGCAATCAGTTTGCTGCGCAATACGACGCCCAGTACGAAAATGCACGTTCAAAAGCTTGTTCTCTGTCATGCATTTCAGCAAACAAGACAACCGCTATGGTAGCTAACACCGTGTTCGCCATTTGATTCATGTCGGTTTCTTCTGTACCAAATGGACAAGCCGTAGGCATTGGCACCTCTGACAGCATTTGCTCTGTCCAGTAGTGAGATGTCACGCCACTGGGTTGACTAAGCCATACTGTCTGGCTCACTTTCGGGTTGTATTCTGACTCACCCGACTGGCCTTTAAACGACACCACAGCATGCGCCGTTTGGCCAATTTCGCACTCGACTTCAGCATGGAGCTGCTGAAAACCAGGATGGAAGCTACCACGAATACCGACTGTCGCCTGCCCCGGGTTCAGTGCTCGAACCACGGTATTAATCGGCGTTCTAAGCCCATAACGATTCTTCCAACCGATCATGGTTTCTGCTTGCGGCGCAAACGCACTCAGCGGTAGATACACGATGTTTTGTGTTTCTAACACACGCTTTGCGTCTTCTGCTGATTCCGCTTTCTTGATAGCAAATTTGTCGAGGTAATCTTCTGCGTGTAAACGACCAGATTGGCGGTCGTGATAGCCGTGCATCAATACTTTATGACCGTTGTCAGCAAGGATTTTCGCTGCCAACAGGTGCCAAGGCTGACCTGCCGCCTCACGTTTGCCTGCGTAACATGGCCAGTCAATGTCTGCGCCAATGGCAGGCATGCGGGATTGGAATGCTTTCACAAAGCCAGCGATTTCTTGTTGAGTCTCGTTCTGTACGCGGATCAGCATCAACAGCATTGCCATCTGATCGTCGTCGCACTCGCCGTTTAGGTATTCATCCATCACTCGAAACGCTTGGTCAAAGTTAAGTGGTTTTCTACCACGCTCGCCACGACCAACTGTTCTGATACATTCCAAAATGCTGCTCATATTCCCTCGAATTCCGTCACTGACTGTACGGTTTCTATTAGTTGTTCGCGCAGTTTGACAACTTCTCCCATCACAATCAATGCTGGGCTGATGCCTTTGAGTGTAATCGATAACTCATTGAGCTGATTGAGTTGGGTAACGTGCACTCGCTGTTGGGGGCTACAACCATGAGTGATGATCGCAACAGGGAAATCTTGGTTCAAACCAGCACCAATTAAACCGGTTTGTATATCTGTCGATTTTTCTAATCCCATGTAGAACACCAATGTTTGGCCGCTTTGCATCAGTTGGCTCCAAGCCTCAAATGCGCCCGTGACCACTTGCCCTGTTACAAAGGTAACGCTGCGAGCAATACCACGATGAGTCAGCGGAATCAAGCTATTTGCGGAACAACCAATCGCTGCAGTAATACCGGGGATGACTTCATACGGAATCGCATGTTTGACTAGAGCTAACGCTTCTTCGCCACCTCGCCCAAACACAAACGGATCGCCTCCTTTCAGCCGAACAACACGTTTGCCTTGCTGAGCTAATGACACCATTAAACCGCAGATTTCTTCCTGGCCAATACTGGGTTGTCCGCATCGTTTTCCCACGTAAATCCAATCGGCTTGCGGCGAAGCCAACTCCAAAATATCTTTGTTAACCAGACGGTCGTACAGCAGCACCTCTGCTGACATAATTGCTTTCACTGCCTTCACCGTTAACAAGTCTGGATCGTGCGGGCCTGCTCCGACAATCGAGACAAAACCTTTGTGGTTCGCGTCGAGAGCTACGGATTGGTCTTCTAAAAGCTTGTTCAGTTTGCTTGCTTGGTCATGCCTAGAAAAGCGAGACGAGCGTTCTTGACTCTGGTCCGCTTGTCCTTTCTTAAACCAAGACTTTTGATAAGGCGCTTCCATGTGCTTATCCTCTTTGTGACTTACTTTATTTGAATCGCCAGACTTTGCTGGTGCGCTTGCTGTTTGCCCTTTTGACGCTGATGGCTGTCGACCATTTGTTTGATTTGAGAAACGCACGAACCACAGTTGGTACCGCATTTGAGTTTGTTTTGAAGTTGGGTCAGTGAAGTACAGTCTTGTTTCTCCATCGCGTCATGTATTTGTTTATCGGTGACGCGGAAACAACTACAGATCAGTTTGGCGCTGCTTTGCGATTGAGTGATGGTAAGCAGTTGCGATAGCTCCATCGGCTTGCCAATCAAGCCGGTAAAGTTGGTGTAGTCGGTTTGAATCGGTTCGCTAGACACCACCAAAACCGAACGAATGATACGAACGTCTCCAACAAGGTCGTAATCCACCGCTAGCCAACCTTGGGCAATATCTATCGCAATTCTGCGGCTCTTTTCCGTTCGACAAAGACTCTGCTTTTTTGGTCGTTTATCGTGCGCAAAGCGCCAGATGCCCAAATTACTTTCTGCTTGAAATGCGCTGTAGAGAAACTTGCTGGAATCAAACTGTGTCCCGATGAACATACCGTAGGTTTTTACCGCTGCGTCTTGCACTTCAACATAAGACGACTTAAACGCAGGTTGCCCGGAAATAGGGTCTTTTGCGCTGTTTACTATCGCGTTAACACTGCTTTCACCGCCATATCGACCCGCCCAGTGCATTGACATAAACAGTTCTTGAAAACCAAGCCCATCGTCTATGGCTATTTTGGCATGAATGCTTGTATTTGAACTTGGTTGAAAGAGTTTCGCGAGTTGCCCTGCCTTCAAACGATTTTGAGTGGCAGAGAGCGTGTTCATGTACACGGTTGGCTCCAACTCAGAGGCGGCTAGGTGTGCGATATGCCCTGTACGCGTCATGGTATGCCATTGGTCGCGTTGTCTACCCGTATTGAGCCACCAGCCTTTCGTTCTGGCTAAACGCTGTGGCGATTCGCGAGTTACTACAAACCGCGCTTTACCATCTGGGTGAGAATACACGCCATCGGAAAACGGTCGCTCACCGCCCCATTGGGTTGGCTGCCACTCTTCGTACTCTTGCTCATTCAAATTGGCATATTGAGACAGATCTAGCTTTAAAGGCGACTTCGTATTCATGCCTGTCATGGCAGCGTACTCGCAAAACACCTCGTGTTCAGAGTCAAAATCAAAACCATTCTTTGTCTCTTCTAAGGTGCATAATGCTTGCCCGACTTGGCTCACTGCCCACCAGTCCGATTTTGCCTCGCCGGGAGGGTTTTGGAACTGACGCTGTCTTGAAATCCGACGTTCAGAATTCGTCACCATCCCCTGTTTTTCACCCCATCCAGCCGCCGGAAGCAACAAGTCGGCATAACGCGCAACATCCGACTCTACGGTAATATCCGAGACAATCACAAACGGACAGCGTTCTAGCGCCCTCTTAACAAACTGATTGTCTGGCAAAGAGACAACGGGGTTGGTCGCCATGATCCACAGAACTTTAATCTCACCACGCTCAACCGCTTCAAACAGTTCAACCACTTTTAGCCCCGGTTTTGTAGCGATTTCTGGTGACTCCCAAAACGCTTGTACTTGTTGAATGGATTCGCCATCAAACCCTCGGTGCACCGCTAATTGATTAGCTAAACCGCCAACTTCTCGCCCGCCCATTGCATTAGGTTGCCCGGTAATGGAAAACGGGCCACAGCCCACCCTGCCAATTTTACCCGTTGCTAAATGCGCATTGATGATCGCATTGCCTTTATCGACACCATTTTCGGCTTGGTTAACCCCTTGGCAAAAAAGCGTAATCGCAGTCGGGCTGTGGGCAAACCATTGGAAAAACGTTGTGAGTTTGTCTTGTGAAACGCCTACATCAGTTGCTAAATTAGTGACATCGTAACGTTGTTGAGTTACTTCTCTCGCTATCGCATCAAAGCCATCGGTATGAGATTGAATGTATTGAGAATCAATGCCTTGCTTTTCGATAAGAAACTTGAGCAGCCCATTAAAAAGAGACACATCCCCATCGTTTTTAATCGGTAGATGCAAATCGGCTTGCTGTGCTGTGACCGTTTCACGCGGGTCAATGACCACCAGCTTGAGATTAGGATTGTTCTCTCTCGCTTGTTGAATACGTCGAAATAAAACCGGGTGCGTCCAAGCGGTATTAGCACCACAAATTATCAATAGCTCAGTCTTATCTATGTCATCGTAATTGACAGGAACGACATCTTCACCAAATGCTCGTACATGAGCCGCAACCGCCGAAGACATGCACAAACGGGAGTTAGTATCGATGTTAGCGCTGCCAACATAGCCTTTCATGAGTTTGTTGGCGACGTAATAGTCTTCCGTTAATAACTGACCTGACACATACATCGCGACGGAATCAGGCCCAAACTCCGCTTTAGCTTGATGGATCTTTTCAGCAATCATGTTTGTGGCTTGCGACCAGTGAATTTCTTTACCTTGTGGCCGCTCTTTGGTGACAAGCTTCGGATACAAAAGGCGTGATGGCATGTTCAAGCTTTCAGCCAACGCAACACCTTTCACACATAAGGCTCCCGCGTTCGCAGGATGGTTATCGTCCCCAATAATTCCTTTTGAGTTTACTTCAACCCCGCATCCTACCCCGCAATAAGGACAGGTCGTTTTTCTGCATCCTTGCGACATTACGCCTCCTGCTATTGACCAACGCGACTTACAAACCCAACCATGCGAGCAAAAAAAAAGCCTCTCCAAACTGGAGAGGCTGCAATGCCTTTAACGCTGTAAGTACATTTTTAAAAAGTAATACCCTAACCCGCATCTCCTCCTGCTCTGGAGAGCGGTCATCGAGTTAACGATGAACATTCTACAAATAGCAAACAAAGTGCCAATAATGAAAATGCTTTAATTACAAGGCATTATGAAAAATGATGAACGGGGTATTTTTAAATCCGCACATTTTAAGTGCAGATTGGACTCATTTCTGTGCAGGCCTACTTTACGAATTCCATTACCAAGCGGGATTCTTCATCACCGAAGTAATTCGCTTCTTCTTCTAGTACGGTAAAACCCATAGATTGATAGAGAGACAATGCAGGTTGGTTGAGAGGATCAACCGTCAGTTTAACACTAGAACCTTCGGCCAGAGGTGCCATCACCCGTTCAACTAACGATCTCGCAATTCCTCGACCGCGAAATTCCGAATTTACGGCTAACGACATTATCCAATAGTGCTTCGCGACATTGCTGGTGGTTAAAAGCACATAACCAGCAACTGCTTCTCCTTCCTTTGCGACTAACAAGCTTTCACCCCAACAATCGTAGGCTTGTCGTATAAAAAACTGAGGATACGAATGTTCTCCAAACAACTTGTTTTCTAAAGCATAAACAGCGGCTAAATCTTCTTTACGCGCAGACAAAATGTCCATCTCAACTCCACTCCTAAACTCCTTTGTTTGCAGCAATATAGAGGAATCCTTCGTTAAACCCAACTTTTGCTGTCAACTCAAACAGTTGGAGCGGAACACTTTCCTTGCCCTCATCCATAGCAAATACCACCATGGACACATTTTAATCACAAAATCTAAAACCAAAAAATATTGAAAATTTGGTAAATAACTTCAATTCACACATTAAAATTCAGAATATAAATCTAGTTTTTAAAAATATTCATAGTTTGATAATTTACAAAATTGTCTTTTTATCAGCACGATTCACCACATAGTTGATGTGATAACAATCACTAAAACAGATACCATCCGCCACATTATTATTTTTATAAAGGCGAGTCTTAAGTGAAAGAATCTCGAAATACGTTAAATTCTAGTGAATTAAACACAACAACCTCTTGGTCAAAACATGACACACATTGGGTACTTAGCCTATTCGGGACCGCCGTTGGTGCCGGTATTTTGTTTCTGCCAATCAACTTGGGCATCGGTGGGTTTTGGCCACTAGTCGCAATGGCGTTTTTGGCATTTCCAATGACTTACCTCGCCCACCGAGGTTTAGCGCGCTTTGTATTGTCTTCTAAGATCAAAAATGCCGACTTTACTGATGTGGTTGAAGAACACTTTGGCGCAAAAGCGGGACGTTCAATCTCTCTGCTTTATTTCCTATCGATTTTTCCTATCCTGTTAATTTACGGCGTGGGCATCACCAATACTGTAGACAGCTTTATGGTGAACCAAGCGGGAATGGAAGCCTTACCACGCGAGCTACTTTCGGGCGTATTAGTGTTCGCTTTGATTGCCATTATGATGGCGGGCGAAAAAGTGATGCTGCGCGCGTTTGCCGTTATGGTGTATCCGCTTGTTGCGATTCTCGCTTTCCTCTCATTCTACTTAATGCCGAACTGGACAATGCCCGTGCTTGATACACCGGACATGGGTGCGTTTGCGAGCACAATGTGGTTAGCCGTTCCTGTTGTGATTTTCTCGTTTAGCCATGCAGCAGCGATCTCTAGCTTTGCCAATGTTCAGCGCCGACACTACGGCGATGATGCCGATGCAAAAGCCGAACTGATTTTACGTCGCACGAGCATCATGCTTATCGCATTCGTACTATTGTTTGTTTTCTCGTGCGTATTAGCACTTTCGCCAGAGCAACTTGCACAGGCAAAAGCGCAAAACGTATCCGTACTCTCTTACCTTGCAAACGCAACGGATAACCCATTCATCGCAACACTTGGTCCTTTGGTGGCGTTTGTCGCGATCACTTCTTCTTTCCTTGGTCATTTCTTAGGCGCACGTGAAAGCTTGAACGGCTTAATCACAAAGCACTCAAATTTGTCTGAAACACGTGTTGATCGTATTAGCGTAGTGGTTCTTTTCTTGTCAATTTGGGCTGCAGCAATCATGAACCCAAGTATTTTAGGCATGATGGAAGCGTTATCTGGACCAGTTATCGCAATGATCTTGTTCATTATGCCGATGTTGGCGGTACATAAGATTGAGTCGATGAAGCAGTATCGTGGAAAGCCCTCTACCTATTTTGTTCTGATCACAGGTATTGTTGCGGTAAGTGCTTTGGTTTTTAGCTTACTCAGCTAAGAAGGGGTTACTTTGAGTGATTTTCAGGGGAATACCGTTTACAACTAAAGGTAATTCCCTGAATTTTGCTTTTGTTTTCTAAAACGTAATCTAGCTTACGTCACTCCACTAAATAAGAGCGAAAACACCCGCCAACATTACTACTGAGGCGATACAAGTGCGAGCAATGATGCCGAAGTGCGACGGTTGAATCATTTCGTTATGCATAAATAATCTCCTGTTTGTTATGAACAGCCAATTTACTTTGGCTTAATAACACTATGTCGAATATCCATTTTTTTTAACAACCCATACAAACATTAAATATTTATGACACCAAAATCATCTTTTGGAGATCGGAATTACTTTTGGGAGCAGTATCACACATAGTTCGCATGGAAATATCTTCACCGATTATCGCTATTTCTCAATCCAAACCTCCGGTTCCCTTATATTGCGATTAAAATTATTTCCCAACTTATAAAAAGCACTTTTCTTTATAAATCAAAAAATTAAAACAAATCAAACAATTATATTCGTCTTAAGTTCCCTTATTCTTGGGGAATCCATAAGCACTTAATAGATAAGAAGTGATAGACTTAGCAAGTACTGCTACTTAACGAGATCACAATTTATTAATAAGCTCATGCACTTTCCGATTAAAACGCTGTCTTGCGCTCTATTAGCGGTGATTGGACTCTTCTTCCAGACTGGTTATGTCTTCGCCAATACAGATAAACATATCTATCTCGAAGAACACATTTCGCCCGAAAGCCAACCCATGTTGAGTACCTACTTCCGTTCTATGGGTAAGCCTCGCTCAATCAAAGAAAATGTGCTCACGGTTCCGCAAGATGCTTCGCCCGAAACGCTCGCCCTCTACTATTTTGCTCGTATTTATTTAGAACGCTATGAAGGTGTTCCCCTACCTGACGACATGCCAGATTTGATCGAGTTTGGTCGAAAACACAATATGCCTTGGGTTGTCGCAGAAGCAAAATTGAACAAAGCGATTCGAATGATTGAGTTGGATGACGATTGGCACGCAGAGCTTTTGCTCCACGATGTAATTGGGGAGTCTCGTGATATTGGCTATCTGGCGCTGCAAGGCCGCGCTTATCGCTGGATGGGAAATTTAGAAATTGCGCGTAACCAAATCCACAACGGATTAAAACATTATCGTACCGCCTACGAGTTACTTGAAAATACAGTGTTTGAGATTCAAGTAGCGATGACACTTAACAACATCGGTACTGTCTATTTAGACTCCTCCGATTGGAATCGCGCAAGCAACTATCTAAAACAAGCACTCGATGTATATGAGAGCAGTGAATATGAGTACGACAACAGTTTCTTTATTGGCGTAATCTATGCCAACTTGAGCATTGTTCATCTTGGCTTAGGAGACAGTGAGAAGGCCGAATACTACTTCCATGAGGCGATTCGACGCTCAATGCAAACAGGGTCGGATGTCATTAAACATCATTCATTGTCCAACTTTTCTCAAATGCTAAGCAGCATCGGTAAAACAGACGATGCCCTACTGCTCGCACAACGCTGTGTTGAGTTACCTAACCCAGACGGCATCGAAATCATTAAGATGCCATGCTATGAAGCGTTTGCCGAAGCGTATCTCGCCGACAAGCAATACGACAAAGCGATTCGAACCGCTCTCCTCGTCCTAGAACAAACCAAATCAACCAATGAGCTTGAGCTAAAACAGCGTATCGATATGTTGTCGGTTTTGGTTAACGCCAACCAAGTGCTGCAAAATTATGAAGCCGCCTTCCGCTATTTGTCTCAGTTGAGAGCACTTGAAGAAGAATTTTCTGAGCACATTCACGGCGAAGAAATGATCAACATTAAGTTTGACCTTGAAGCGAAATTGGCTCAGAAAGAGTTAAATTTGCTTGAGACGAAAAACGCACTTCAAGCCTCTGAGTTGCGCTCGCAACGTTACCGCGAAATGTTCTACTTTATCGCTATTGCAGCCATTGGTGTGGTGGGTTTCCGTTATGTTTTGCGAGTCAAAAAGATCAATAAAGCACTGACGCAAGAAAGTACTACAGATCTTTTGACTGGCCTTCACAATCGCCGCTATTTAGAAGTATGGTTAGAGAAGATGGCCCGCCGCACTCCAGATAGAACCTTCGCGCTTGCGGTTCTTGATGTCGACCATTTCAAAGCTTTTAACGACACTTATGGTCACGACATCGGCGATCAAATGTTGATGCACATTGCCTCTATCTTCAACGAATCCACTCGCTCAGGTGACCTGCTGATTCGCTGGGGCGGTGAAGAATTTGTGTTGCTGGTGGAGGTGAACGATCCAAATGATTGTGCGAAATCGCTAGAGCGTTTGAGACATGTCATTGAAAATACGCCATTAATCATTGACTCTAAGCCAATAAACGCCACAATTTCGCTTGGTGCGGTCGACAGGTTATCAGCCCAAACCATCAAACAAGAGTGGGACCAATGGTTCTTCTTGGCCGACCAAGCGTTATATGACGCAAAACAAGCGGGCAGAAACCAATTTAAGATTCACTCGACGTCTTAGTGGCGTCCACGAGTAAATAGATACTTCCATGAAGAAAAAATTAATATTCGCCCTGCTTTCACCTGTTGTTTTATCCGCTTGTAGTAATCAACAAGCGTCGCAAATGGGCATGCGTAGCAGCAGTGTGAACATGTACGCTCAACAAATGAGCAATACTCAACTTTGTGAGACGCTGTATTACAATCGCTCAACGAACCAAACCAAAGTCGCGATTGGTGCAGAATTCAACCGCCGTGGACTCAATAAAAAATGGTGCGATAACGAATTGAATAAGTGGTATTTGGAGAAGTTTGTCGATAGCGTGCTACCAAAGAAAAAGCCAGCACCGCGCAAACCGATGGCAACCATTCAGCCAGCCTCCACCAAATAGTAACTGTAGTAGCTATCACCTCTCTCTAGCTAACAGATGAGATAGAAAGCAGAAAGTCCTTACCAACTTTCTGCTTTTTTACATCTAACAATGATCAAGATCAGCCAAAACCTTCCTTTACTTCAGTGAGTTAACATCAATTTACGCAGTCCGTCGAAAAAACAACGTAAACAATTTGTAAACAGTTTGCGTCCTCATTCTTTGCCGCTAGTTTTATTCATTCCTGTTTAAAGGAGTATCGAACAGGGACAAAAATTCCAAACAAAGACATGAGGTCACAAATGGAAACACGCTTTAATCGCCTATTTGCCGCTATGTTGGCTGTGGGCCTTGCACCTGCCGTCTCGGCGTTTGATCCGCTCTATTCAGAACAATGGCATCTCGACAACACTGGCCAAACAGCATTCGCAGCAAACCCTGCTGTTGCGGGTAATGACTTAAACACCAAACTTACGCAAGCCATGGGCATTGCCGGTATTGGCGTTAAAGTTGCGGTCATTGATTCTGGTGTGCAGATCGATCACCCAGACCTTGCAGGTAACGTAGTCACAGGTAGCAGAAACTTCGTTGAAGACTCTTTATTCCCATCCAGTTATCCCGTCGACACTAACGGCCACGGTACTGCCGTTGCTGGTTTGATTAGTGCGGTAGGTAACAATGGTGAAGGTGGACGCGGCGTTGCTTCTCACTCTTCGCTTGTTGGTTTTAACTGGCTTGCAAACCAAACATTAGAAGGTTGGTTAATTTCTCACGGTATGGACCCAGCAACGCGAGATGTACGCGTATTTAACCAAAGCTATGGCTTTAGTCCGATCAACCCAATCGCGTTTGATGAGAATGACCCACAGTTCAAGCTTGAAATGGATGTCATGCAGAACGTCAGCGAAACGAACGCTTGGGGCCGCGGTGCACTGTTTGTCAAGTCTGCGGGGAATGGTTACCGCTATTTCAACACTGGACGATTCTTCGTTCTTCCTAGCGATTTCTTCGCGGGAGGCGGAAACCAAGGTTTACCGATGCACAACTCGGCGCAATCTTACGACAACTCAAGCTACTTCAACCTTGTCACCAGCGCGCTACGCGCAGATGGCACCCGAGCAAGTTACTCTTCTGTTGGCGCTAACGTGTGGGTTGCCGCGCCAGCAGGGGAATACGGGCAAGACTTCCCTGCGATGGTCACAACTGACCTGATGGGATGTGAAGAAGGACAAAACACCAGTGACGGCCTTGGTATTAATGGTCTACACGGTGGTACAGAGCTTGACCCGAACTGTAATTACACCAGCACCATGAACGGCACATCATCGGCTGCGCCGAACACTTCTGGTGCAATCGCCGCTATCATGTCAACCAACCACGCTTTATCTGCCCGTGATATTCGTGCGTTGCTGGCAGAAACCGCACGCGTTACCGATGCCGAGCATCCGGGTGTTCAACTTGAATTTACCAATAATAAAGGTGAGTTGGTGAGCTACGAAGCGATCTCACCTTGGCAGAAAAACGCGGCTGGCGTGAACTTCCATACCTTCTATGGTTTTGGTGCCGTTGATTTGGATGAAGCGATGAAACGCGCTCGCATGACAAATAATGTTCTGCCAGCGCAAATCATCACACCGTGGGCAAACAATGCAACAGAAGTCAGTGTGCCCGATGCAAGCCTTGCTGGTGGTTCGTCAAACATCGCAATTACTGACGACATTACCGTTGAGTCTGTACAGGTGCAGCTGACGCTAGAGCACTCGCGTCTACCTGATTTGGCAATCGAGCTTGTTTCCCCATCAGGCACTCGCTCCGTATTGCAAACACCACGTAACGGCCTTGTTGGTCAGTCTCTTGATCCAAACATTACGGGTTACGAAAACCAACTGATGTTGTCTAACCAATTCTACGGCGAGAATGCCAAGGGTGAATGGACACTGAGAGCTATCGATACAAACGGTGATGAAGTCTTCTCATTTATCGCTTACTTCAACTCATCCGCTATCTATGATGTACCGATGGCGAACAACGCAAAACCAGGAGTTATCAAAAACTGGTCTATGCGTATCTTTGGCCACTAAGGAGTCAATCACATGAAATATCAGACATTTTCTATTTTGGCTCTTTCACTAATAGCCAACGCAGCCTATGCCGAAACGCAGTTGTCGCAACAACCGAATCCCGAGTTGTTTGTTCCTTCTGATGCAGTTGAGGTGAATGGTGAAGCGTATCGTAAAGTGCAAACGAACACAGTGAGCAATCTCTCTGAAGCAGTTAAACTGCAAGCCGGTGACGAGGTGTTTAAGAACGCGTTTGGCAATGTGTCTAAAGCGACGGGACTTATCTACATCACCGTAAACAACGCCGCTGATGCCAAAGCAGTAGCAAAAGAGTTAAAGCTAGACGTTGTGTTTGCAGATGGTGAATCTGCGGTGCTAAAAGCTTCTGAAGGACAAGACTTGCTTAGCATCAGCGATTACTTGAATGCTGACAGTCGCGTCAAAGCGTCTAAAATTGAACTAAACAGCGGTAAATACCGTGCACAATAATTCTCTAGCAAGAGAAGTTGGCTTCTAAAACAATGCCTCAGCAATTGCTGAGGCATTTTCTTTGTTCTTTCGTTTACAGAGTAACTTCTAACTTATCTTCGGCTAAAAAATGTCTCTTATTGAAGATAACCAATCAACTTGTTTGCGATATCGGTATTGTTCTGAGAGCCAACGAATGCTTGTGACCCCTTACCATAAGCAAACACCTGAACATCCACCGCGGTATGCCCTTTTGTCGTCCAACCTGTAAGGCTTTGATCGTTGATGATTGACTTTACGGCTTGATAAAGCGCTTTCGCGGGCTCTTCACTCTTCTTCGCGTCAATGAGGAGCGCAAATTGCACATCTGACAGCGCCCAATCTACTGATTCTGACCACACTTGTTTGATGTCTGACCCCTTTGCAAGTGACGTTGCTAATGGCCACGCCGTTTGATGCACGCCTTTGATCACATCCGTTTTCCAGTCGTATTCTCCATTTGCGCCGATAGTTAAACCTCCCGTGGAGTGATCGGCGGTGACAACGAGCAAAGTGTCAGGATGAGCATCAACATACGCCTTGGCTAAAGTAATCGACTTAGCAAAATCATCCATTTCTGCCATCGCGCATGCTATATCGTTAGCATGACCGCACCAGTCTATTTGGCTTCCTTCGATCATGACGAAAAAGCCATGCTTAGAGCGCGATAATAAAGACAGCGCCTTATTCGTCATCTTCTCGAGTCGGTTGGGATTCTCATCCAAAGCAAACGGAAATGCTTTGTCGGCAAACAACCCAATCGCAGGCAATGCTTGCAACGAAGGCAAGGTATCAAAATCCGTTAGGTAGTGATAACCCTGCATTTTAAATTCTTCAATCAGATTTCTGTCTTCACGCTCAAAATATCGAACACCACCACCAAGTAACAGATCGACGGGCAGCTTTCCATTTACTTTGTTATCCAAGTAGTCGTCTGCTATCTGATCATAATTACGACGAGATTCGTTGTGCGCGGCAAAGCTTGCGGGCGTCGCGTGGTTAATTTGCGAAGTCGCCACTAGAGCGGTTGTCATGCCCTGCTCTTTCGCTACTTCCAACATCGTTTTAACTGGCTTTTTATGGGTATCAACAGCGACGGCGCCATTGTAACTCTTTATGCCACTGCTTAAGGCCGTCGCGCCTGCTGCACTGTCAGTGACATAAGTATCATCATCGGGATAGGTGTGAGCCATGCCAACCAGTATCGAGTCAAAGACTGTAGGCTCAATCTGTTTAGTTTCTGGGTTATCTTGATAATAACGGTAGGCGGTTGTGTAGGCAGGGCCCATTCCATCACCGATCATATAAATAATATTTTTCGGTGCTTCATTGGCGTGAACAAACCCGGCCAGTAAACTGGCCGCAAGTAAAGAGTATCTGATTGTCATATTTCATCCATGAAAAAGTGACTGCGAATATAAGCCGTCACTTTAATTACTGTTTTGCTTACAAGTATTCATCAATACTATCATTCAGTTAGGATGAAACCGCGTGTTACATCATGGTTTTGCAACCCAAATCATTTCTTAAATAGGATCACTTCTGTACGTAGGCCGGCTTTAGGTGTCTCATTCGGGTTATTCAAGTAGCGCTCAATCCCCAAAGGCTTGCTCTTCACTTTTATGCCGTTTTGGCGTGTCAAATTCATCCCTAACGACCACGCATTGCCCAAAAACTGGTAGTCACCTTTGTGCTCAATCACAAAAGTTTCACACGCTGGAATCGTGCCAAACACAAAACCATTTGGTACCTCTACCATTTCACTCACGGGCAAGCAGGTTACAAATTCAAAATGACCGAGCTTCATATCCATTGAAAGGTAATAGCAGAACAGTTCGCCGCTGACGGGCAGACTTTCTTTCTGCATCAGTTCGTACAGTCTTTGAGTTTGCTTTTTCATGATTGGACCAAGCTCAGGAATTGTGCCTGAACCTTGCAAACCAACGTAATGAATCAAATCTTGATGACGAGTGCCGATTTCGCTCAACTGCGACAATATTTGTCCAGTTTCTAACTGGCTTTTTAGCATCTTGAGTCCACGATCGTAATCCATTTCAATCATGGATTTGAACATCGTTTTCAGAAAAAACAGATACCAAGGAACACGAGACTGCATTTGCCACTCTACGGTACAACCATCTTGTGACTGCGTCACGATGAACGTCACCTTTCCTTGGCTTTTGATAGGGCGAAAAAAATGCAGCTCCATGTCTAAACGATGTTCTTGTGTGCTTTCCAGAACAACCGCCCCCGTTCCAATTCGTTGCCCATTCCATTGGTAACCAGCACCAACGTGGCCTTGATTGTCACTGTAAGTCAGCTCGCAGCTTGGCTCCAAAATGATCCAAGGAGACCACTCAGGCCAGTTTTTAAAATCCTTTAGATAATCGATGATCTCACTTTGAGATTTGTTGATTTCAATACTTTTGCTGACCTGATAAGCAAGCATAGCCATTCCTTAAGTTTCTGTTTCGCTCTACTTATTCTAAATCAAATCCTAGTTTTTTCTTGTTTCACTGTGAGTTAGAGGTAAAAAGTGAGACAAAAAAGCCAGAACGTTAACTCTGGCTTCATTGGCAAATTTGGACGTCAAGAAACAAACGTCACTTTCGCGCTAAATCGGACGCCATCATCGTTTAATTCAAACGGCCACCCCATCCGTTCACAAATGCGTTGCACTATCACTAAGCCGCAACCATAACCCGCATTATACGTTTCGTTACCATCATGACGATTGGTGATAATCAGCGTGTTTTGCTGTAGTTCGATCTCGATGTCTCCAACGCTGTAACTGAACGCATTTTTGATTAAATTGTTGATGACTATCGTCACGAAGCTTGCTGGAGCATACACTTCGCCGCTATTTTGTTCGTTAAGCTGATAATGCGCATCTTGCTTTGCAAACAACGGAGCAAGCTCTTCCAATTGCTGGTGTAAACAAACCAAAAGCGTTTGATCGCCAAAGTGCTGTGGCTCAATTTTCTCTTTACCTAACAACAAAAACGCCTCGGTCAAAACGCGCATGTCTTCACACGCAGCTTGCATTCGCGCAATCGCTTTTTGTGCCACCCTTGGCTGGTCAGGCACTCGAGATAAAATGTCTGTTGAGCCTGCGATCACCATAATAGGCGTGCGAAGCTCATGGGAGGCAAAGCGACTAAACTCTTGTTCGCGGCGGAAATAGCCCGCGATGTCGTTCTTACTGTCTAACAACGTCTGCTCAATATGGCGCGTTTCACTGAACTTCGTTTCCACTTCAAATGCAGGCTGGTCGGGTGGCATCTGGCTGATTTTTGACTCGATTTTAGCGAGCGGTCGAGACAAAATTTTCACCATATAAATACCGTAACCAAGCATAATCAAGGAAAACAACCCGCCCAATAACAGAGTGAACTGGTGCAATGAGCTTTCGTATTCATCCAGATAATCGTCCGAGTCATCTTGGAAGACGATGTACATCAAACCTTCGCCAGAAGGATGATCAAACACCACAAAGTGCTTATCCTCTTCGCCCAACAAGTATTCATAAAAGCCTGGAGATTTGAACGCGAGCAACCAACTTGGTGTCGGAGCTTTGCTCCAATAGGAGTTAAATTCCAACTTGTTTGGTAACGGGGCTTTCCAGCCCTGCTTTTGAAAATTTTCGGTGTAGAGCGCCGCTTCTGTATCGAGCCAGTGATGGAGGCTCAATACCTCAAGTTTGTTTTCTGCGACATAAATCAGTGACCAAAACAGCGTAAACATGACGAACGTCATCACGCCAAAACCCCAGCGAATCTTGCGATAAATACTTGGGTATTCGTTATGCTTTAAGTCGGTAGCCTTGTCCATGAATAGTCTCTAATCGTGATTCTTCAAAACCTTTATCGAGTGCAGTTCTCAAACCATAAATATGACTGCGTAATGCATCACTACTAGGTGGCTCATCGCCCCAAACACTTTCGATCACTTCCGTTCGTGATACTGACGCAGGCGCGTACTTCAACAGCAGCTTTAAGATTTTGGTTTGGATGCGACTTAGCTTGATCTCTTTACCATCGCGCGTGACTTTACCAGTGCGCGCATCTAAACAGATATCAGCGAACGTCAGCGTACCAATGTCTTGGCGTGGGCCACGACTAGCTAAAGCATGAATACGTAAACTGAGCTCTTGCATCGCAAACGGCTTCATTAAGTAGTCATCCCCACCCGCTTTAAATGCCGCTATTTTGTCATCTAATGTGTCTTTTGCGGTTAGAAAAAGAATGGGCGTTCCGCAAAACTGTTCCTGACGCAGCTTTTGTACGGTACTGATGCCATCGAGTTTTGGCATCATGATATCCATAATGATCACGTCGTAATGGTTATCTTCCAACAACGCCAGCGCAGCCTCTCCGTGATACGCGCAATCTATCGTCATACCTTCGAGTTCTAGGTAGTCAGCAATGGTCTCGGAAACATTGTGGTTATCATCAACAATTAAAATTTTCATACGACTCACATTTCTTCACGATCTCTTCACGGTATGCCTCATAAGATACCGCCAAATTCCTAAACTAGCTCGTAAATTGAGGTTAATACAATGAAAAAACTGGCTCTTATTTCTGTCGTAGGTTTGGCATTGTCTGGTTGTGGTGGTTCTGGCAGCGACAATAACGACAGCTCATCAACCCTCCCAACAGCAAAACCAAGTGCAGCTATTGGGTCTGTTGAATCTGTAGATGCTCAAGAAAGCACATTAACCGTCAATGGATATACTTACCGCGTTTCAAAGGTGGTTTACGGTACAACTCCATTAGCGTTAGCTGTTGTGCAACCAAATATGATGGTAAAAGTGGATGAAAACATCCAAAAAACAGCAGACGCCCACGCCGTTGTGTCACTAGAACCAACCATTACTGGTCGAGTGACTGCCATTGATTACGCAAAGAAAACCTTCTCCGTAAATGGTGTAGAACTGCAGTTTGATGGCTTAAGTAACGAGATCGGTTTAGGTGATTGGGTGATGGTGTCTTCACTTCCAACTGCTGATGCTGGCTACAAAGTCTTATCTGTGGTGGAAATTGACGTTGACCACCACCCAAGCATAGGCGACATGTACGAAATTGAAGGCCGAATCGCAAGCATTGATGCAAACCAAAGCACCTTCAAACTGGGCGCAAACATCACCGTGTCTTACCACAGTGTTGACCAACTAAAAGTAGGTCAATGGGTAGAAGCGGAAGGCAAAATGGAAGGGGGTACTTTTGTCGCCTCTGACGTCGAAATAGAAGGCTATGACAACCTAGAAAACGACAGCGATGTGGAAGGCATCGTCACTTGGGTTGCGAACGATTACAGCGAGTTTTCACTAAACTACCGCGGTGCGTTCTTTGTTGATAACGCAACTCGATTCGAAGACGGTAGCAAAATGAGTTTAAAACAAGGCCAAGAAGTCGACGTTTCTTCTGTCTTGAGAAATGGCAAACGCATTGCCACCGTCGTTGAGTTTGAAGCGCCAGATTTTGATGACAACCATCAATGGCAAGGCAAAGAGTTTGAATGCGAAGGTTATGTGTCAAATTACGATGCGAATGCAAGAACATTTGAAATCGAACGTTGTGAGAATGATGCTGATCAACTGCTAAATAACAAATTGGTGGTTATCGATGCGCAAACTCAATTCCAAGGCATTGAAGAACTGAACTTGAATGGTGCACGTGTCGAAGTCGATGGTGTGATCATCAATAATCAAAACGTCGCTCGCGAAATCGAGCGAGAAGGCTACGACGACTAAACTAGGTCAGCCACCACGTTTAAACAAAGCCCAATAAAAGTGTCACTTCGGTGGCACTTTTTCTTACTTTGCATCCCTAGATTAAACCAGCAAATTCTCAGCCAAACTCTTTTCCCTCAATTACACTTTACCTATGTTTCACAACATCGGTGACTACCATGAAAAAACGTAACCTCGCTCTGCTTATCTTGCTTTTTGGTTCAACCACCAGCTTAGCTAGCGTGATGGACCCCGACTGCGATGCAGAAAAAGCAGCCAAAGCCGCAGCAACAAAAGCCGTGGTTGGTGTTGGCGGTCGCTGTACGCCTAAAGAAGCACTGAAAGATACCGCAGTTGATGCAGGAAAAGACAAACTGCCGGATGAAGGGATGGCAGGCAAAGCCGTTGATGCAATGACACCAGAAAAAGAGAAGAAAACGGTGAAAGGCGTGACCAAAAAGCTCGATAAAGATTAACACCTACACCATTGAGTTCGGGCGGAGAAAATATGTTCTTGAAATAAATTGTTTATTTACTTGTTGTTTGGTGCCCACGTTCAATCTTGTTCTTTCATATTTCAAGATCGCACTTTAACCACATATATTTTTTTGCAAAACAAGTTCATTAATTAGTAATAGCCTCTCCTAACTTTGAGATTTTGAGCCTAATAACAAAAGCCACAACTTGCATATGAATCACTTACCTATATTGTACGATTAACATTTATTAAAGAAAGGAGGTCTAACAATGGTTAGTGGTTATAGTGAGCAGACGCGAGAGGATTTGTAAGCGATGTTTTGGATACTGGGTCTTTTGATCTCCTTGTTTATCATGTACTCGGATTATGCGCATTACTTCTATACTAAGCGACATGGAAAGAAATCTAAGGTTCCTCGATTATTAAGCTTATTTATCACGGTAACGCTTCCTATGCTTGCGGCTACCGAGATTTTGAACGAGCTTGGGGCTGGGGAAGTCGCCTACCAAGTATGTGTAATTATTGTTTCGGCTTTAGTTGGTCTTTTGGTCTGCCTGTCGGAACAATATCGTTTTAAGGCAGAAAGAGATTAGTTGTATCGGGTTGTATAGCGATCAACATAGGCTGCAAAAAAAAACATCTCTATTGGCTATCGCATCTGATTTGTAAAAAAGCGACAACCATGCGCCGCTTTGGATATTAATCTCAGAAAGGGATGACGCTATGCTTGAGCAATCAACGCTTCTAAAGCCGTGAAAGATGCAAGCTTTTCACCTTCCATCATAACTTTAGCTTCATCTACGTACTGACCTACCCCTTCCTTCACATCTTGTTGGTAGAGTACGACATTGTTTAAAATCGAAGCCACATGAAGGCCTCGTAATCGACCGACCGTAAACAGCGCCGAAGTTTCCATGTCTGCACCTAGAATACCTTTCTTGTTCCAGTACTGACAAATGGCCTCTTCGTCATCGGTGTAGAAACTGTCGTGAGAACGTACTACGCCGAAATGATATGGCGTCGTTTGCGTTGACAAATAACGCTCGACTTCTTTCAGTAGAGTAAAGCTTGCGTACGCCGGATAAGCCGAATCGACGTACGATTTGGAACCACCTTCGTCTCTTACTGCACCTTCAGCAACAATCAATTCTCCAAGCTGAACCCAAGATTGCATAGCACCCGCAGATCCAACACGTACCACATGAGTTACGCCGCACTGTTTGAGCTCTTCTACCGCAATGATCATCGATGGTGCGCCGATGCCTGTGCTGCATACAGAAACAGCCTGACCTTTGTAGTTGCCGGTAAACACGCGGTACTCACGGTTTTCCGACACCATTTCTGCATCATCAAATAATGCCGCGATACGATTCGCTCGATCTGGCTCGCCACATACAATAACAAGAGGAGCGACTTGTGTTTCATCAACACCGATATGAGGTTGTTTAGCCATTTGCTTGTTCCTTACGCTGCTGCTTGAGCTAAGGTTTTATCGCCATTGCGCTTGGCACTACGAGCCCACTCACGCGTACCATTGGCAGCAATGAACATAAGAATCGCGTACTGAACAGACATTGCGTACACACCTTGCGTCGCGTAGATACCCACACTGATGATGTTGATCACAACCCATAGAATCCAGTTTTCGACGTATTTACGTGTCATCAGAATTTGTGCAACAACAGAAAGTACCGTCATGGTTGCATCCCAGAACGGGAACGCATCAGGCTCAAGTACTGGCTCAGACAGGCCTGCACCGAAAATGTTTAGGCTATCAACAGCAATGTTTGCCAGCGCGAAGAAGAATGGGTCAATGTAGATGGTCAACAATGCAATCGAGACCACACAAACAACCGCAGTCGCCATCAGCTTTTGCTTGCTAAGCCAACGAACTTCCAACGTTTCACCTTGTGCATTTGGTCGAGTCCATGCGTACCAACCGTAAATATTGGCGCAGAAGAAAAACAGTTGAAGAAGTAGCAATCCGTACAACTGAATTTGGAAAAAGATAACAGCAAAAAGCGTGACATTCAGTAAGCCGAATACGTAGTTGATGGTCTTCTCTTGGCTCGCAAACCAAATGCAAAGCAGACCAAAGACGGTTCCGAATGCTTCGATCCAGCTCATTGCGTAGCCGTCTCCAATCGGAATGTTAACGAGGGTATTGTTGATATCGAGTAAGGCAAATAGGTCCATGGTGATGTCCTTTATTATTTTGTTTGGAATAGGCCCATATTAGGGTGCAACAACAAACGAAAAGGAGGACATTTGTCCTCCTCTTGATGCACTCGATCATAAATCAGATCATTACTTACTTGAAAGCGCCTATTTATATCAACCATTCATTCTAAATGAACTAGGACTCGTGTCCTAGGTAGCGCTTTTTGAACGTCGATGCTGACGCGAACAGTAAAGTCGAAGCAAATGTAAACACCACGCCAGCCAAGTATACATACTCTTCATTCGCAAGTAGCTCATAAACACTCACGACAAACACCGTTAATACTAGTGAAATATTGAAACGGTGAAACCACGGCCTCTTTACTGAATACTGTGCATATCTCTTAACTAACATAAAGATTTTCCATTCATCTCAATAATTTATAAATCTAATTATGGGCTTTATTAATAATAAGCTTTTTAAGCACTATCGACACGAAATCTTTTGAGTTACTCGCAAAAAATCACACTTTTCAAATATTGATTTAATAAATTCGAACATCTGTTTTGCATGCTTATTTATTTTTAGCCCATTTTTTTATAAATTATATGCACTAAATTTGTTAACCATGCATTTGTTTTTAATTAAGAGAAATTCGTCACACTGTTGCGTACAACCAATGTTGGTTCCAGTTGAACGACTTGAGCTTCGTTAGATTTGTCGTCCAGTCTTCGGACAAGAGTTTCGACGGCAGCTTGGCCGAGTCGATATTTAGGTTGGTGGATGGTCGTTAAGGAAGGCGACATAAATTTCGCGATATGAATGTCATCGTAGCCAATAATGGAAAGATCATCTGGCACTTTAATACCGAGCTCATTTGCGGCGTTAATCACACCCATCGCCATCATATCGTTAGAGACAAAAATCGAGCTGGGTAACGTACCTCGTTCAGCCATTTTCTTGAACGCTTGATACCCACCCTCACATTCGAAGTCCGATTCAATGATCCAATTGGCGTTAAATTCCACGCCAGCTTCGTTCATTGCTCGCTTATAACCTTCGTATCGCATTTGCGCTTGGTGTTTAATCAAAGGTCCAGTGATACATCCGATTTCAGTGTGGCCGCAATCAATCAAGTATTTCGCTGCTAAGTAACCGCCACGAAGTGAGTTATCTTGAATTTTATCGCTTGTAAACAGCATCGGCCCCCAGTCCATCACCACGACAGGGATATCTGGATAACGCTCAAATACATCGATACGCTCCCCTTCTAACGACGAGCACATCAAGATCAAACCATCGACACGCTTTTGCAAAAGCGTATTAATGGATTGGCGCATGCGTTCGTTGTCACCTTCAGTGTTACATAGAATGAGACTATAACCTTTGTGGTAACAACTGCGTTCCACGCCTTTTACGACTTCGCCAAAGAATGGGTTGGTAGAAGTTGTCACTAGCATACCAATGGTTTTGGTACGATTGACTTTAAGGCTACGCGCCAAAGCAGATGGCGCGTAGTAGTTGAGTTCTTTTGCTGCATTGTTAACACGTTCAGAGATTTCTTCACTCACGAAACGCGTCTTGTTAATAACATGGCTCACTGTTGAAGTGGAAACCCCTGCCAGTTTTGCGATGTCTTTCATCGTCGCCATGTTATTACTCCTATTTTTATGAGGCGTTGTGCGCCTTATTGTTCAGCGAGAAACGCGTCCACCTCTTCGCGGGTTGGAATCGACGTTTGCGCGCCAAAGCGGGTCACAGAAATTGCAGCCGCCGCATGTGCAAACTTAATCGCTGATTCTAAAGGTAAATCTTCTAAGAGACCAGTGACGAATGCCCCATTAAACGTATCACCTGCCGCGGTGGTATCGGTCGCTTCGACACGGAAACCAGGGATGATTTCACCTCGGCCATTTTGGCTCAACCAAACACCTTTTGCACCGAGAGTGATCATGACAATTTCAATACCTTTACCATGTAGCACATTCGCCGCTTCTTGCGCGCTTTCGTTGTCTGTTACAGTAACACCTGTCAGCACTTCAGCTTCCGTTTCATTTGGCGTGATCACGTCAATACAAGCAAGCAGTTCATCTGACAACTCACGAGCTGGAGCTGGGTTTAAAATTACGTTGGTTTTTGCATCTTTTGCCACACGCGCAGCTTTCTCAATGCCGCACATCGGCGTTTCCAATTGCATTAGCAAGTAATCCGCTTGGCGAATACGTTCTAAATCTGGCTCAATCGCTTCTGCTGTCAGTTTGGCGTTCGCTTCTGCTGATATACAAATGCTGTTTTCACCACTGTCCGACACTTGAATCATCGCGATGCCTGTCGGGCAGTTTGGTTGCATCTTAACACCAGTGATATCGATGCCGTCCATTTTGAAGTTTTCACGAATATTGATGCCGAAAGAGTCATCGCCTACACAAGCAATAAAACCAATGTCTGCATTTAATCGCGCCGCCGCGACGGCTTGGTTGGCACCTTTGCCACCTGGGATAACTTGATAGTTGCGACCATGCAGCGTCTCGCCAGGGCGAGGGAAAGAAGGCACTTGAAGAACATGGTCAGCGTTTACACTACCTAACACCACTAACTTATTCATACGGTTATCCTCGGTTCTGAATGAACCCTTTTTTGAAAAACTGTTTTTGGAAAATACTTAGATGACTTTAACTTCTCGTTTGAGTCGCTATAAAAAGTCAAAGGCATCTATACCCAAGCAACCTCAAGATGCATGGCTGCTTAGGTAAACCTTGCCCTCTCCCCCTAAACGACAGATATAAACAGAGGAGAGAGCAAAGGAATTAGGACGCTTTATCGCACGTCAGGCTTACTTTGTTACCACTTTTAGAGGAACTGGGATGTACTCATCCACTTTCTCGCCTTTCAGTACTTTGTCAGCCGTTTCAACGCCTAACGCGCCGATAAGATCAGGTTGCTGCGCGATGGTCGCTGCTAGCTTGCCACGGTTAACCGCTGCGATACCGTCTTCTGTTCCGTCAAAACCAACGATCATGACGTTTTTACCAGACGCTTGAACCGCGCGTAGTGCACCTAGAGCCATCTCATCATTCTGCGCAAACACCGCTTGAACATCCGGGTTAGCAGCCAGTAGGTTTTCCATTACGTTTAGACCTTTCGTGCGGTCAAAGTCAGCTGGTTGGCTAGCCAGAAGCTCCATATCGCTACCCTTCACAGCGGTCATGAAGCCTTCACCACGCTCACGAGCCGCAGACGTACCAGCAATACCTTCCAGCTGAATCACTTTTGCTTTCTCGCCGACTTTTTCCATGATGTAGTGGCCAGCCATCTCGCCGCCTACAACGTTGTCAGATGCGATGTGGCTCACTACTTCACCACGGCTTGCACCACGGTCTAGCGTTAACACAGGGATGTTAGAACGGTTTGCCATACGAATCGCGTTAGACACTGCGTCAGAATCCGTTGGGTTAATCAAAATCGCTTTTACACCGCGAATGGTTAGGTCTTCGATGTTTGACAGTTCTTTGCTCGGGTCATTTTGCGAGTCCAGTACAATCAAATCGTATCCCAGTTCTTTCGCTTTAGCTTCCGCACCATCTTTCATCGTTACGAAGAACGGGTTGTTTAGCGTCGAAACCACAATCGCCATCGTATCTTGGGCTTGCGCCGCTACTGATACAGTGGAAGAAAGAAGTGCAGCAGAGATAAGAGTTGCAAGTTTTTTCATCGTTCTAGTCCTTTGTGTAGGGTGAGCCAGCACACGCCTACTGGCTCGGTTTGTATTCACATATTGATATGTAGATTGTTATGAATTACTTGTTTTTGTTGTCTACCAATACCGCCAGCAAGATAACCACTGCTTTTGCAATCATTTGGTAGTAAGAAGAAACGTCCAGTAGGTTAAGTGCATTGTTCAAGAAGCCGATGATCAGCGCACCAATCAATGTCCCCATGATACGGCCTTTACCGCCCATCAAGCTCGTACCGCCAAGTACCACAGCTGCAATCGCATCCAGTTCGTATCCCATACCCGCCGTTGGCTGAGCAGAAGACAGACGAGAAGTCACGATGATGCCCGCAAGTGCAGCTAACATACCGCAGATGGCGTACACACCAATCTTCACTCGGTCTACGTTAATACCAGACAGGCGAGTCGCAGATTCATTGCCGCCTAGTGCGTAAACATAGCGACCAAAGCGAGTGTGATTAAGTAGGTACCAAACCGCTGCGAATACAACAACCATCAACCAAACTGGCACTGGAATACCTAACGCGTAGCCTGTACCAAACCATGCGAATGCGTCTGCCGTGTCTGTGAAGCCAGTAGAAATTGGTCGACCGTCGGTGTAAACCATGGTCACACCGCGCAGTAATGTCATGGTGACCAGCGTCGCAATGAAGGCTTGCACTTTGCCTTTAGCGATGATGATGCCACTGATTGCGCCCAGTGCTGCCCCAGCTAATAGAGCCGTTGGAACCGCAATTAAAACTGGCACTTCCATCGCGATTAGGCTCGCGGCAAATGCACCACAAAGCGCAAGGACAGAACCGACACTCAAGTCGATACCAGCAGTTAAGATAACCAGAGTCATACCTACGGCGATGATCGCGTTGACTGAGGTTTGACGAAGGATGTTAAGAATGTTGTCTACCGTAAAAAAATTCGGGTTTAAAAAAGACACCACAACAATCAAAAATAACAGTGCAATCAGTGATTTTTGTTCAATCAACCACTCTTTAGTAAACAGCTTTTTGCTGCTTGTTTCGGTCGGTTTGCTCATGGTATTGGTACTCATGCTGCTTCCTCATTGATCTTTTTGCCTACGGCACAGGCGAGTAATTTTTCTTGGTCGGCGTCTTTCGCATCAAATTCGCCAGTTATGCGACCTTCATGCATCACAAGAATGCGATCGCTCATGCCCAACACTTCTGGCATCTCGGAAGAAACCAAGATGATGCTCATGCCGTCGGCTTTAAATTTGTTGATGAGTTGGTAGATTTCTTTCTTAGCACCAACGTCAACACCACGCGTTGGTTCATCCAAAATCAGAACTTTAGGCTTGGTCATTAGCCCTTTCGCAATCGCCACTTTCTGTTGGTTACCACCAGAAAGGTTGCCAATAATTTGGTCGCGAGTTGGTGTTTTAATGTTGAATAACTTGATGAAATCTTCCACCGCAATGACTTCTTCATCGTGCTGGATTTGTACGCCTTTAGTTAGCTTATCCAATGCACACAGAGACATGTTCTCTTTCACTGATAAGCCCAGCACCAGACCATCCCCTTTGCGGTCTTCCGAGATATAAGCGATGCCATTTGCCAAGCCATCTTGCGGGCTAACCGGATTAATGGTTTTGTTATCGAGATTGATAACGCCATGCTCGCTTGGCAGCGCGCCGTAAATCACTTTCATTAACTCGGTGCGGCCTGCGCCCATCAAACCAGAGATACCCAAAATCTCACCGCGTTTAAGCGTGAAGCTCACATCGTGAACGCCAGAACCTGTCAAGCCAATCACTTCAAGGCATGTCTCGCCGTGCTTTACATCAATACGTGGGTATTGCTCTTCTAATTTACGGCCAACCATCATTTCGATTAAGCCGTCTTCATCCGTGTCTGCTACTCGGCATTCACCGATAAATTTACCGTCACGAAGCACCGTAATGTCGTCACAGATTTCAAAGATTTCTTTCAGGCGGTGTGAGATATATACAATGCCGCAGCCTTGCTCACGAAGCTCATTAATCACTTTGAACAGAGATTCGGTTTCTGTATCAGTAAGCGCATCGGTTGGTTCATCCATGATGATGACTTTCGATTCAAACGAGAGCGCTTTGGCAATTTCTACCATTTGTTGCTCACCCAAACTTAGATCACCAAGCAAGGTTTTCGAGCTGTGTTTCACGTTCAAACGTTGTAGAAGTCTGTCCGCTTCCGCGTACATTTTGCTCCACTGAATGCGCCCCATAGAACCGGTAAATTCACGACCGAGAAAAATGTTCTCAGCGATTGTCAGTTCAGGGATTAAGTTCAACTCTTGGTGAATAATGCTGATGCCCGCTTCTTGAGAATCTCGCGGACCTTTAAATGCAGCAGGTTGACCCTGATACTGAATGCTACCTGCATCCATATGATAAATACCGGTCAGCACTTTCATCAATGTTGACTTGCCTGCCCCATTTTCGCCCATGAGCGCCATAACACGACCTGGGTATACGTTCAGGCTCGCTTTATCTAGCGCCTTTACACCTGGGAACGCTTTTTCAATTTCGCTCAGTTGTAGAATGGCTTGAGTCATAATCTGTCCTCAATTCTCAGGCTTAAAAAACCACGCCCGCTTGGAAAATCACGTTCGCGTACGGTGTGCATTCACCGGTTCGAACCACTGCGCGACTTTGCTCTGTGCGTGCTTTAAAAGCCTCGTGCGAAACGTATTTGATTTCAATCGACTTGCCCGTTTCCTCACTCTCTTTGCTCAACTCTTTAAGCAGTGCTTCATGAAGAACAGGACTGACATCGGAAAATTCTTCTGCAATGATGACCCCTTCAATCTGTGACTCAGACAAAATCACACGAACGGTATCAAGAAAACTTGGTACGCCATGCGTTAGCGCCAAATCGATGCGCTGTACATGATCAGGAATCGGCAGCCCCGCGTCACAAATCGTGATTTCATCGGTGTGGCCTAGCGTTGCCACTAAGTAAGAAATATCTGAGTTAATAAGGGTACTTTTTTTCATCTCATCGACCTTTCGGTTACACGTTCATACAACAATGAGTGCCTGTTTTAGGAAATTTTCATTATTAACAGAAAACTCATCGAAACGTTTCGATGCAATAATAAGACGCTTGCGAGATTTCACCAGTCACCGATCGGTAAGGTGTGAGAATGATCCGTGATTTTTCCAACTAAGAGAAAGAAAAGGCCGACCAAGTCACACTTTATCCATCGAAACGTTTCGATGAGCATTTTTAAAGCCCACAAAAACTCTACGGTTTGTGCCCGCGAAAGCAGAAATACGTCCAATTACTGAGAAAGCCTCTAGTTAACGGGAAGGAAATCTGCCACATCATCACATTTCTAAAATGGTTGTCTGATTTTCGAGAACACCCACCTTACAATCTGGTTACAATTTGCAAAAAATATATCATCCGTTCAGTACCGTTTAGGTAAGCAACGTTTGTAGGGACACAAACGGAAGTCGAAGAACCATAATGAAATTAAGCAATCGAGTTATCTTGCTTGTCGCACCCGTGATCATTTTGAGTGCGCTGGTATCGAGTTACATCATCTATAGCATTCAAAAAGTAACACTCATCAAGCGCGAAGATAGCTACATACAACTTCAGATGGAAAAACTGGCGGGGCAATTTCGACAAGCCAATATTTTTCTTAACAGCTATGCGTACACGCTGAGTAAAAGTGATGTGCTGCAGGACTATTTTATCAATCACGACAATCCCTACCGTGAGCGAGTGCTTTTTAGCCGCTTGGATGAAACCGCTGATGTCCTGAGTCATGGCTATAAAGGGGATGCGAGCATGGCGATCCTCGACGGCAAGCAAAATCTGCTTTATTACACCGAAAACCAATATTATGAATCGTCCGGCGTTGTTGACCCAAAGGTGCTGGAGTACATAGCAACCAGCTTCGCGGCTCGTGGTGAATACAGTCACACAGGGTTCATTTATAACTCCAGTGGCCAAAGCATCTTGTTGCGATACGAACTCATTGATAAACGAACAGGCGCACCGCCAGTTAACTTCGATCCTAGCAACGTGTTTTTTGTTGTCGTGTCCGTATCTTTAGAAGTGTTTAACGACATCAAACACGACGTCGAATTTGATACTCATAGTGTGATTACGTTTGCCGATAAACCCATTTATCTAGACATCCCTCTTGCGCAAACCATTGAACTTCTGCCCCACTTTTATGCGGTGCTCTCCCCTGCGGAGTATCTGATGTGGAACAAAGTGGACAAAGTATGGCTAGAGCTTGCACTTTCTTTTGGTATCGCGGCATTTTGTACCATCACGCTGATCGTCTTAGTGCTCTATCGTTACGTTTTGCATCCAGTCTCTCGCCTCGATAAACAACTCAGCGAGCTAGAATCGAATCAGCGAGACAACATCGAAAAGCTCGGAACCAATGATGAAATTGGCCGTCTTTCATCTCGCTTTTTTGATATGTACGAAGAGCTCAACGTCATTTACAAAAAGACCAAACGTCTCGCAGAAACTGATCACCTTACTCAGTTGGCTAACCGTCATCGATTCCACCAACTTGCCACGCGTGAACTAGCCTCGCCACCTTCTCATTTGTGGGTGATTTATGTCGATCTGGATAACTTCAAGTACGTGAACGATAAATATGGCCATGAACTTGGCGACAACCTGCTAAAGGTCTTCTCGACTCACATTAAAAACGCCTGTCAAAAGTTCTCTCAGCAATACGACAGCCCTTGTTTTGGCGCGCGTTTATCTGGTGATGAGTTCGCCATCCTACTCAGCTCCAATAAAGACGTAGGCAGCATCCCAGATTTACTCGCCAAAGAACTATTAAAACCAATTAGCAACCTCAGCCAAACTTGGGCAAACGCCTTCCCGGTGACCGCCAGTGTTGGCATCGCTCAGTACCCGCAAGATGGGCAAGACATCGCGAAACTGTTGTCCAATGCAGACGCAGCAATGTACCAAGCCAAACGTGCTGGAAAAAATCAGTACGCGTACTACTCAGCAGAACTAAATTTGGAATCTCAGCGACGCAGTCAGATCGAACGTGCACTGCGTAAAAGCAACGTTGAAGATGAGTTTAGGCTTGTGTTTCAACCTTACATGAATAACAAAGACAACGAAATTGAAGGCTTGGAAGTGCTTCTACGTTGGGACGCAGAAGGCTTGGGGCCAGTGCCACCAACCGAATTTATTCCAATCGCAGAGCAAGCTGGGTTGTTTGACAAAATAGACCGTTGGGTGTTTGCAAATGCAACCGAGGAATACCATCATTTAAGAAGCATTTTTGGCAAAGACATTGTCCTGTCCATCAACCTTTCATCGGCCGAATTAAACTCGTTAGAAATGGCGCAATTTATTCATAAACACGTAACTAGAAATGGCATCAAACCAGAATGTATCGAACTAGAAATTACCGAGACGTTTGCCGCGGAACAGCAAGGCACGGCATTGCTTGATGAGCTTTCGAAACTGGGTTATCGACTTGCTATTGATGATTTCGGCTCTGGCTACACGTCGCTCACTCAGCTTGTTCAATATCCAGTACAAAAGATTAAGTTTGACCGAGAATTTCTACTGACGTTGATGAATACCAATAATGGACACGTGATCAAACCGATCATTGAGCTGTGCCATGCTCAAAACAAAACCGTGACCGCCGAAGGCATTGAACACGACGTTATGCACAAATGGTTGTCCGCTTATCGATGTGATTTCATGCAAGGATACTTGTTCGGAAAGCCAATGGACAAAGAGCAACTTAGCTTGTGGTGGAAATCGGCCAACGATGACAATCGATTCTCTCAGCCGCTTACAACCAAACTCGCGGCTGAGGGTGGAATTTGAAGGTAAAGAATCGATAATGTTTACTTTGACGAACTCATAAAAAAGCAGCACTTAATGTGCTGCTTTTCGTATTCTCACCCTATTGCATGCGCTTAAGCATGTTGAGCGTAATGGTTGCTGAGTTATCTGCCGTCGCTTTTTTCAGCTCAGAATAAACCACATCAGCAGAACCATCCGCTTTGTCGGAAATCGTGCGGATGACAACATACGGAACCTTAAAGGCGGTTGCAACTTGTCCCAATGCTGCACCTTCCATTTCAACGGCCATCGCGTTGAACTCTTGGTAGATGCCCGTGACTTTTACTTTACTGGCGATAAATTGGTCACCAGAAGCAATGATGCCTCGGAACACACTCTCTTTGCCTAACGTCTCCACCGCTGCTTCATACGCGTAATTTTGTAGCGCTTTGTCAGCATAAAAGTAACGCTCTTGATAGTCCGGTAATAACCCTTTCGGTTTGTTGAATGCGGTTAAATCAACGTCATGATGTACAGTACGAGTAGAAATAACCACGTCCAATGGATCAAGTTTCGGGTCACTTGCTCCTGCTATACCAGTAAAAATCAGTTGGTTCACACCAAAAGATTCAATCAGCAAAGTGGTCGTCATCGCAGCATTGACTTTGCCAACACCAGATTGCGTTACCACGACGGATTTGCCCTCAAGCTCACCGATATAAAAAGTGTGGTTCGCAACTTTTTTGATTTGTTGATTCTGAATTTTTGGCAGCAGAGCTTCAACCTCTACATCCATCGCGCCAACAATACCTATCGTTGATGCAGCAAAAGTAGGAAGTGAAAACGCGGCAAGAATGAAAACAAGAGATTTCTTAAACATACGAGTCCTGAAGTGTAGCAATGCGCCGCCCTTTTGCGACGCGCCACACATTATATACCCTTGAGATTTAAAGGGGGAATATTCCGTACGCTATCAGTCAAAACAATCAGCAATGAGACAAGGTGAGCTTCTCTACAACCTCAGTTTTTGGGTTCTTGACTTGTCGGGACTCGCAGTTTCGTTGAAATCGTAGGCATAAAAAATTCGCAAGCTATCCTAGTTGCGCAGGTAGGATGTCCCCAAGCGCCACATATATCCTGATCGCTTGATTTCACTCTCGTGAATTGTCGGCATTGACCACATTTATTCGTCATTAATTCTTCTCCCTGAAAATGATCTTATTGATAAGCAAGCGGTCGTTAAGCGTAATTCTATAACGCGATAACGACCTCAACTAGCCAAATTAGTGTTTAGAAACTAACACAATGTTCTGAGTGAAGATTTGACTTATAACCGTACTTTGCTCAAAAAACTTAAGAAACAAATTCAGAGAAGACAAAATAATATTTTATCCAGACCACAATTTTTATTTATCGAATAAAAATAATTTTAAAAAATGAAACTAATTCCGTTTCAACTTGTCTTAACCGAACATTAATTCATTTATAATAAAAGTCTAATTGCTTATTCAGTTCATAAAAAGAAAACATAAAAATAATGGCTACCCATCACTTTCGTTTTTCCTTATATAGAATTGCCTGATTTAGAGTTTCCATTCGTTCCATCCCCGTATCTTATAAAACTCATCATCACATTTTTTTCACTTTTTTCAGTTGGAGTGAAACGCTCAGATGAAGAGCTGTTTATCTATCTTTCCGTTCTACATCCTTTATTCTATTTATAAAACCGTAATCACAACGATCAGAGACAGCCCCTTAAGTAACGCGGCGTTTCGAGCTGGATCACAGAGTAAACTTTTTGTCCTCCGATCATGGTTCTAATAAATACTTTGAAATTAAAAGATATTTTCCACATCCATTTAATTAAACATTGTTTTTTAACTTTACTCTATCAAAAATATTGCTAAACACAGTTTTATTAATTAGAGAAATCGGCTAGTATTTACGTCGAAGTTTTTCAAAAGCAACGATTAACTTATTAATATTAAGCAGTTTCAATTGGTTAGACAGAACCCTTGAAACTTAATGGAACCCCAACATTACGTGCTTTTGTGCATAATAAGAAACATTGGGAATATAATTATATTGATGTGCAAGTTGTTTTAACGAGTGCATGAAGCAATCGATAAATTTGTAACACCAAAGAGTTTTTATTTAGTCAAAATGAAAAAGTTATTTTTATTGTTGATATGGACATGTTTGTCGGTTTCTCCTTTTGCAATGGCGCAACACCCAAATAGCAAGACAGAGAACCGCGTATCCCAACAAGTTATTGAAAACACATATAAAGAAGCCAAACTCAATGGCGTCATCGACTTTAAACTGTTTCGCGATGCCTTTATCGCTTACCAAAAAACACCAGACAGAAAGAAGTCGATACTAACCATTATTGATTACAGCAAACCATCGACCGAAAAACGTTTTTATGTTGTGGACGTAAACAAAAAGAAGCTGATCTACAACACTTACGTGGCTCATGGTGTGAATAGCGGAAAGAAAACAGCAACACAGTTTTCGAATGTCGTGAATTCTCGCAAAACATCACTTGGCACGTTTTTGACAGACACAACATACTACGGTTCTAACGGCTATTCGCTGCGACTAGATGGTCTTAGCTCTGGCCTTAATGACAAAGCTCGCGAGCGCTACATCGTTGTACACGGCGCAGACTATGCGAATCCTTCTTTCATTAAAAAGAATGGTTACTTGGGACGCAGTTGGGGTTGCCCAGCGTTACCTCAAAAGCTGTCACGCGAAATCATTGATACGATTAAAGGTGGCAGCGTGATCTACGCCAGCGCGTAAACCACGCTGAACATCAATACTAAGGGAGCCTAGCTCCCTTTTTTGTTGCCTGATGTTCTCACAAGTCGCGGGTAAAATCGCATGTCGAGCAGAACAACGCCAATATTTGTGTAATCTTTGAGGGTCAATCACGTCATGAATCTATTAGCGCTTTTTCAGGTGTTGGTTAGATTCGCTTAAAATACTGTTCATTCCTGTTTCGTCTCGTTAGTATACGCACAATTGGTCACTTACCGACTGATGTATTGCCCAAATCTATACCCACTGACGTTTAGGATTGTTTTTTGCGTTATCTTCTTCGTATTTTATTTGTGCTGACACTGACCATGCTCTCTGGGCATTTGTATGCAGCGCACCACAATACAAATCACGTGACGTCAGAACGCCTCGACAAACTCGTGCAATCTGATTTTCAATCCGTAGTCAACGCCCCACACTCAGAAGCACAACAACACTATTGGGGTTCTGATGGGTTTGAGCGCCACATCAAGCGAGACTTGTTCGCTCTGGTGAGTTACCGCCGAACGTCTACTGATGACGGTTCGCTCTCCCTCAGCTTTGAATCTGAATACCATCTACTTGTCGCATTTTTGCCTCCTCCATTAAAAGAGTTAGCGTGGCAAACTATTCCGTTGCCTACTGATAGCTATGGCATGTTAAAAAGCCAACGTTCTCTCTATCGTTTATCAGGGCGGAAAGAGGCGAATTTACTGTACGTGTTTAAACACGGCCGCGAATCGATCATCACAGTTTGATACCACAAAGAAAAACAAGGAAGCATGTCACACCAGGCATGGATGTCCTCAAATTTATCTGATCTGATTCGAGGTCTATTTATGAAAAAATTCACAGCAGCAGCGTTAACGGCCCTACTTTTCACTGCAGTACCAACATTTGCAAATACAGACACAAACGCGGACAAAATGACAAACGAAACGCTATTGGAATGCGCAAATGCTTCCAATGCTCGTAACGCGATACCAGAGCACCGAGCCGTTTTTCGTCATTACTTGATGTCTGAACGTGGTTACAGCTTTAGCCAACTCTCTTCCACCGAAACCGAGTTTAAAGCACAAGACAACAACGATTCTGAGATAGAACAGTTCTATCAAACACAGTGTAAAGAAGTTGGTGAGCAGCTCTACCGCGTGGGCTACTGACACCAGCGAGAATGAAGAACTCGGTAAAGGGTCAACAGTTCCAAAAACAAAAGGCGCATTCTCTGCGCCTTTTGCTTACATCAATATCCTAGTTACACATGAGTGAACCATTGTTAAGAGAGCTGAGACGCCGCCTTAGATTTAAACCGCGCTTTGCGCACCTTGAGGATCACAAAACTCATCACAGCAATAGTAAGAGTAATCACTGGCGCAGCCATTAACCCCATCGTCACCATCTTGCTGATATTCTCCGGAAGCAAAGGCAGGAGCATGCCAAAGCCGCACAGTAACAACGTCCACAATATGGCGCTCAGCCATGCAAAGTAATGGAACTTCGACACGCGTTTCACACGTAATCCCATCATCAATGGCAAAAGCGAACGCACCACAGGAATGAAACGCGCACAAAACAATGCAATTAAACCATGTTTACCCAAAAGAACATCGACTTGTTCGAGTCTTTTCTGTGGGACAGCATTCACCCAGCCTTGAACTTTAGGTAGGCGGTTTAGCCATTTTCCTTGCAAGTATGCCGCCCAACTTCCTAAGCCCGCACTCACAATAATCACCAACATGATGGCAATAGGATCAAGCACGCCTACCGCCGCAAGTGTGCCAGACAATACCACCACACTATCGCACGGAAATGGCGCAGCAGGAATAAAACCACTTTCCAAAAAGATTAATGTCGCCACGACAAGATAGATAATCCCTGCACTTCCTGGCGCCATAAGTGCAGAAAAGTCTTGATGCCAAAAGGCAAGCAAGACGCCCATCATTGAATCAAACATAAAAAAGCTCCTAAACATCACTAAATAACAACAAGGTAGATGCTTAGGACTATCGAGCGTGAATAAACCGATAGATAAGATTAGAGCCTAACCCATCTCCAATTTGATATTTTGAATGAGAGAAGTCTTTCGCAAGACCAAGAAAAACAGTCAGACCCACGTTCAAATATGGCGTTTCTGATAAAGCGCGGTTCCAATGAGGAGCCAACGTTTCGAACCAACCGATATCGAGCTCATCAGGCTCTGATTTTGAATCATGAACTCGCAGTGCATTGCGATTTAACAGGCTAGCCAACGAATGAAAAGGTGGTGCTAGTGGCGTTTCGGAAACTTGTGCGTCTTCATCATAAAACGCACTGCCGACGCTGTAGTGGTGAGTAGTTTCAGGCGACGTTGATTCTTGGCCGACAGAAACCGCCAATAAGCTCAGAAATAGCCCGAAAAAGCTAATAAGAAGAGCACGCACAACGTTCACCTACATCACAGTAATACGTACTTTTAACTCTGAGGGCGAGAATTTGCAATCGAAATTCTCGCCTCGTGGTTTTAGCCACTCAGTTTGATATAACTGAGGACTTAGTTCTCGCCATATGGGTAGTTTTCGAACATTTTCGCCACTTCTTCTGTGATCAAATTTTCCCTTTTCTCAGTACTCATTGATTCGGTTAACTTGCGGCTTGAAACGCCTTTCCACACAACTTGGTTCGCCTTACTATCCACCAGCTCTACCACTAACTTCCCGTATTTGCGTTCTTTATATCGTTCAGGGCTTGATGTAATCACACCAAAGCTGTTCCATCCATAACCGACGCTAAAAGAAGAACCAGACGATACCAACTCCGACTCCTCAACGATATCGTGATGAACGTATAAATCACCCCCACTTGCAACTCGAGAAAGCCCTTTCGATTCCAGTTGAGCAGCCAAACCTTGCTCTATACGGCGTCCATCGATACTTGCTGGAGCATCATTTTGAGTACCAAAATCAAACGTTTTGTAAGAAGCGAAGTCCGCTTGTTTATCCACGTCTGTTGTTACTGTCGTACAAGCGGCCATCAAAAGCGCCATTGCCCCAATTGTTACTGTTTTCCACATACGCGCTCTCCTCGTTTTTTTACTTATACGGCTGACAATAAAGTTGTGTCATTTCAATATTGAGTCTTGACCATGAATGATAAGTGTTCAATGTCAGGTGATGATTAAACCATCAAATGGATTGACGATTAATGAGCCAGCTCTGTCACATAACGGTGTCATTTTCGTCGAGCATCATCAGGAAGCCATTTAAGTTCATCGAAAGCGTATTTTTTCACCAAGAAGGCAATTTTTTATACAACTGACAAGCGACTGATGAAAAAAGACTTTTCTTTTGAAATCAATGTGGCATATTAGCTGAGTCCTATCGATGCGCGGGCATCGTATAATGGCTATTACCTCAGCCTTCCAAGCTGATGATGCGGGTTCGATTCCCGCTGCCCGCTCCAATATCTACTCCCAAGAAATTCTTTTCTAAGTTACTCAGTTGAATCCGAAGGCGGAGCAAACAAACAGCGCCAACGTTGTTGCCATGTTAAATTTGGTCGACGTACCTCGTTGAACATATCTTTCCATTCTGCAAACGTCACCTTGATTGGGTTGAAGCTGTTTACCGGTTTAGAAATGCCATAACGAACTGTTTCTATTTCTGGTTCAAAAGTGCCAAACATTCGATCCCAGATAATCAAAACGCCTGCGTAATTTTTATCAATATATTGACGATTGATCCCGTGATGCACTCGGTGGTGAGACGGCGTGTTGAATACCCACTCCAGTGGGCCAAGTGAACGAATCGACTGCGTGTGCACAAAGAACTGCAAACCTAGATTCAACAACACCACGAATACTACCCATTTAGGGTCAAAACCAATAATGACCAAAGGTAGCCAGAACAGCCACATCCCCGCCAATGGGTACATCAAGCTTTGGCGAAACGCCGTACTAAAATTCATTCTTTCTGAACTGTGATGCACCACATGTGCCGCCCACATCCAACGAATACGATGGCTAGCACGGTGGAACCAGTAATAGAAAAAGTCTTGCAGCAACATAAGAAGCAAGAAGGCCGATACACTCATTTCGATATCAAATAATCGCCAATCAAACATCCACAAGTAGAAATGCGCAATCAGCAACCCCGTTAAAATATCAGCAGCTTGATGTAATCCCGCCAACACAAAGTTACACGCCACTTCCGGCAAATAATATTGTGCGCTGTCAGGCAGTTTACCTCGACGCTGTCCCAAACCGTATTCCGCGGCGATGCAGAGAAAAAAGATAGGAGCCAAAGCCATAAGCAAGAGCTCCGGTCGTTCCATGATTTGTGACCAATCCATTGTCTTATCTACCATTTTGCGTAGTGATCTTCCGTTAAACCCACAACACCGTCGAGTTCGTGCTTACTGCCATTGCCATCCACAACAAACCCTGAAAAGTGACCGATATATTGACGAAAGTTACTTTTCAAAAACCAGAAGTTCTTTTTCTCAGAACGTTGATTGATAGGCTCAAACACTAAGTCTACGCAACCATCTTCGGAGGTGATGCGCCAATCAGTACGTGGATTCTGACGTGAAAATTGAAACTGCACCGGATTAAGCAAATGCCTTTCACCATCCACCCACAGTACATTTTCACAAAACCCGGTTTCGTTTACGCCAGCGGCGAGGTTGAGGCCCAAACTTTTGTCGCCATCTTTATGGTTGATACTCGCCCAGCGCCAGCTCGTTTCCCTTCGCATGTAACCCGCCGAGAAATCATAACCCGCAGCAACCTGTGACAGATCTTGCTCTTCACCCAGAATAAATAGATTCCCTGTTACCGTCAGCGCGTTGTGTTTTTGCGTATACGTCCATCCGGAGTAACCCGTTGGCGTAGAGAGCATAAGAGGCAGACTTTGTGGCTGAGGATGCAGTGTAATGTTGGCGTTAACGGAAGGCGTCACAAACTGAACATGCCACTGACCCTCCTCAATGGAGAACTGAATTATATTGTTCGCGAGATGCGCTTTGCTCAACCAGCTCGATGGTTGAGTCTGATAACCAAGCTGACAAGGTTTAAGCCATTGCTGCTCGGTGAGTGCATTGCGCTTAATATCGAACAAATAACAAAATCCGGAGGCCAAATAGCGAATATCGGCAATAGCAATTCCGACGACATAGTCAGGCGTCACGAGAGACACGAACTGGAACTGCTTGTAATCGAAATGTTTTCGCCACTTCGATACAGGATTGTCCATCTCATTGAGATATTGAAATGACTCTAAATCGAGTGATCTTGGAATCGCCGACAGGTGCCCAAAAACCGGCATACCATCTTGCTGAATAAACGAGTCCAAAGGCTTAATTACGTCCATGATTCTGACTTTACTAATCACACATGGCACAAGATTAACATTAATTTAACAACAAACGAGTTGCGCGACTGCACAACAATCACGCATTTAAGGCAGGCAACGAAGCAATAGTGTGAAACAGATCACTCATATCTCATCACTATCACTGCGATTTAGAGTTTTAGCTTGGCTATAGAGCATTAATCAGAATAAAGAATATTGGTCACGATCTCCGTTTTCACCGAATTCGCGATAAAACAGTTTTCATGCGCCATGTGATGCATTTTTTCCAATTGCTCATAGCTTGGCTGCTTATCACCAGAAAATACAACTTTCGGATTTAACACCACTCTCGAAACCCACTCTTTTCCATTTTCACCAACGGTCAACTCCCCTTCAGCTGCATCAACATAAGAGTCGATCACATAACGACGCTTTGCTGCAATCGAAAGGAAAACCAACATATGGCAACTAGAAAGTGCCGCAACAAACGCCTCTTCGGGATCGACGTTTTCTTCTACCGACAGCGGCAACGGAACAACATGAGGAGATGGCGAAGCAGGAACTAACAAACCGCCATCAAAGCGCCAAGTGTGCGCTCGACTGTATTGATTATCGCTAAAGATTTCATTGGCCTGGCGTTGCCACGTTATTAATGCCGTGTGCTTACTCATACTCATTCCCTGCTTGTTGAGTGGTGTAGTAAATCACAGCTCAATACGGAAAGAAAACAGACACTGAGTGAAATGAGCGAAAAGCCTCTTCAAAGCACCTGTTCTGAGTTTTGTTGCGCTTTTACTAACTCATCTCTCAAGCGGTGTCCTTGATGAATATTCACTTGGAGGCGATTGATCAACATCTGTAGCTGTTCAATCGCTGGCACTTGCTTCATTTTTAACTGTGTTTCGAGTTCCAGCGCTTGGCTAGCCAGTATCTTCAGCCCTAAATTCAACGCCATTCCCTTGGTCGTATGCATCGTCAATTTGAGAGAGTCGAAATCGCTCTGCATAAAGTTTTCAATCAGGTCATCAACCGCCAGTTCAAAATCGGTGATGATGCTGTTGAGCAGATCAAGTAACTCATTCGGATGTTCTTTGAGGGACGCCAACATTTCGGAGTTCGACAGTTCTTCTTCCGTCAGCCTCAAGTTTTCAATCGGCTTACGTTGCAGTTGCAATACATTGCTCGCTGGCGATACCTCTTCAGTTTGTTTCACTTTGAGCCTCGCACTGAATTGCTTCAAAGCGTCAGCAAAACTTTCCCGCTGTAGAGGCTTGGTTAGGACATGATCGGCACCTGCCGCGATAAAGTGGTCATGGGCCTCACGAAAGACATCCGCAGTATAGGCAAACAACAACGTCTTTACCCCTAGCTTTTCGCGAATAAAACGAGTCGCTTCGACACCATTCATCTCTGGCATGTGATTATCCATCAAGATAAGGTCATAGTCGTTGTCGCGTGCCTTTTCTACAGCAACCAGCCCGTTTTCTGCGACATCCACTGCGTGCCCTAACTTTTCGCAAAAGCCTTTCGCCACCAAAGCATTTACGCGGTTATCTTCTGCCAACAAAATGCGCAAGTTCTGAGTGCTTCGGGTTTGAACTGGCGTATGCTGCGGGCTCGGTTTTTCGCTCTCATTCCATGGTATCGGCAAAGTGACAATAAACTGCGTGCCAACCCCTTCTACGCTCTTTAAGGTAATAGAACCACCCATAAGTTCAGTGAGCTTTTTAACGATGGCCAACCCTAAACCCGTTCCTCCAAACCTTCTTGTAGTTGAAGAATCTGCTTGCTCGAAGGAGTTAAATACTCGCCCTTGTTTATCGGGCGCGATACCGATCCCCGTATCACTGACGATGATCAACAGCTGTTTGTCTTCACTATTTAACTCGGTACGAATCAGTACGTGCCCTTCATTGGTAAACTTCACGGCGTTACCCGCCAAATTAAACAGAATTTGGCGAAGTCGAGCACAATCGCCTGTGAACTCGGTGTTGTTCGGAACGTCGTTCTCAACAATCAGCTCAATGCTTTTTTCATCAATTAACGGTTGTATGGCGCTGCAAACCGGAGTTAAGACTTGCTCAAGATGAAACGGGGCTTCTTCCAGTTCTAGCTTATTTTCCTCAACTTTAGAAAAGTCCAAGATGTCGTTGAGGATAGTCATTAAATGCTGCCCTGAATCCAGAATCACCTTAATGTGCTCTTTGGTGACGGGCTCTTTGGTTTCCTCTGCAATCAACTGAGAAATCCCGAGCACCCCATTCATTGGCGTTCTTAATTCGTGACTCATTGCAGCAAGAAAGCTGGATTTAGCCTTCGCGGCTCGCTCTGCTTTGTCAGTCTCGGCTTCCAACTCCGAGTTAAGCTGCTTCAAGTTGTGCATTCGGTATTGCAGTTGATACAAGAACGACCCGACTAACAACATCACTGCGACAAACACAAACAGCCAAGTGAAGCGCGCCTCATTTTGGGCGAGATCAAGAAGTGAGTGCTCGGCCTCTTCCACAAACACAAAGTAATTGTGATCCAGTAGCTCATTGGTCAACAGCTCGATTTTTTTATCGCTTTCATGTAAGCGCCCCAAAAAGTTCGCGCCACTTTCGCTTTGCTCCCCACTTTGATTCACTAAGTCGCGGCTAAAAAACTCGACGTAATGTTTATCTAATTGCGTTTCACCAATGTGCGTCGAAAACTCCTCTTCATAGATGTCCAACAGCATCAGCAAAGCGTATTGATTTTCGACTTGTACCCCAATCAACATGTCTAATTGCGAAGTGGTTTGAATAACTCGTTGCTCAAACTTGGCTAACGTCTGTTGTATTTTCTGGCGGTTGGGTGAGATGGGAAACCAAACGGCGTTATCGAAGGTATCAGCCAATTTTTCCGCTTCCACTTCAATATCAACCAACGATTTAGTGAGCTCGAAGTTCTTTCGCTCCTTGATGGCATACTGATTCACAATCACATCGCGTTCTTCAATCAGCTGATGGCCGACCTCAGAAAGCGCGCTATGAAGTTGTTGCGTACTCTTGGAATTAATGTGAGCCATGTAGGCAAAGGTGCACGCCACCAGCATCGCAATAAATAAGCATGAATTGACCAACCTAAACTTATTCATTTTCCAGCACCTCTAATATTACTGGCCTTGGGGCGCTGAGTGACGTCAAGAACGCTTCGATGTCTTCGATGTTGCTATCACTCATCGTAATACCAAGCTGCGTTTGCGACATGATTTGAATCGCCTCAGCAAGGGTGGTCACTTGCCCGTTATGAAAATACGGCCCCGTTAATGCGACGTTTCTTAAACTGGCAACACGGAAATAATACCCCTCATCCCCTTCCGTTGTGAGTAAATGGCGACCTGTGTCTTTCTGCACGGGTTTATGCTCAAAGTAAGCGAAGCGTTGAATCATCGCGCCGCCAACATTTTTCCCTTGATGACATTGTACGCAACCAGCTTTCTGGAAGGTTTTCCAACCGCGTTTCGCTTTCTCACTCAAAACATGCGTGTAACCCAATAAGTAGGCATCAAACGGCGCGCCTGGAGTTTCAAGCCCTTTCACAAACTCAACAATGGACGCTTTGATGTTGTCGATAGAAATTGGCAGGTTTCCAGCGCGTTTAAACAGCGCTTGATATTGCTCGTTGTTTTGAACGTAGCTTTCAATCTTCGGCCAGTTGGAGTCCATTTCTAACGGGTCGTGAATTGGGCCATCCATTTGAGAGACTAACGTATTCGACGAGCCATCCCATAACAGTCGGTAATTCAGTGACGCATTAAAAACCGTGATCGCGTTTCGTATTCCTGCCCCTTTTACACCTGCTGCTACGGCTGTGTTTTGCGCGCCATTCGTTTGTAGATTGTGGCAACTTTCACAACTGACTTTACCATTCGATGACAAGTTGGGATCTCTAAATAAATACCAACCAATCCGCGCTAACTTAACGTCGACGACCGGATCGCCCTCGATAGGCAAAACAAGTTCGACTTCTGCTTTTGCAACACTGACGGATGATGCGGTACAAACGAATAGCACGGCGGCACCCCATTTGATAGCTGTACTCAGCCTCATAACTTGAACTTCCTAGAACGCCCTAACTATGAACCTAGTTGCAAATGCGATTTTTTGCCATTTTCAGGCGAGAGTAAAAGGTATGATTTTGTTTCGTATAAAGCTCAAGAGGGAGAGAGATAAAAACAGACAGAGCGAGTCCAATAGAATTCGAACTCGCGTCAGGAAGGCAATAGAGCGTGGCTAGTTGATGAAGGCAAGCAGGCGATAAAACCAAGTGACTTCACCGTAAGCAATCAAATCAAAGATGGTGAAGAAGATGACACAGATGATGGCCAATTTGACCAAGCGTTGAACTATAAACATCACAATTTCCTGTTGTTTTTTCGCAGTTTACTACGTCAACAGGCGAATGAAAAACGGATGCTTGTATCAAGGCGTGTTAAACAATCAACAAAATTTTTTGCAAAAAATGACGTGCTAGACGCGCTGTTATCTAAGCGATTGTACTATCTACTTTTTTATTAATTTACTGCTCGTTTTGCTTAAAAAGCAATCGGTTAACTCACTGTATAACCTAGATAAGCGAGCGAAAATGGATGTCGACAAGTTGGACGAGCATCAACTATTTCAAATATGATATGTCGTACACTTTTTTAAAACTAATACTTATAACTATTTTTTAATGCAAACACCTCGCTTGTTTAACTTAAATCTTCGCTACAAGACTGCCTTGTATTTCTCGCTCGGTCTGCTCGGGATGATAATTAGTTTCCTTTTTATCAGCCGATACTTTTTCCTGTACAGCTTAGATGAGTTGGAAAACATGGAAATTGACCACTCAAGTCAGCAAGCTATAGCCGTAATTGACATGATGGTGACTCAGCAAGAAGGAAGTTCCTATGATTGGGCTTACTGGGATGAGACCTATGACCTTTTCACACACCGTGACATCGCAGGTTACAGCGAACGCAACTTATATGTCGAAACCCTTGATGCGCTGAACCTCGATTTGATGTCGTTTATCACACTGGATGGGCAGTCCTTAGTGTCATTGAGTCGTGAAAACACACCAGAGTCTTCATCCTCACTAAACAATAAAGTCGTGTCCGTGCCACTCCTCCAACAGCATATTTTGGCGATGAACAGTAAGCTTGATGTTCACCGCGAAAGTTTGGCGGGCATATTTAAGATCAATGACAACATTTGGGGGTTGAGCTTAGCGCCGGTTCGCAACAGCGAAGGAGATCGTCCTTCGAACGGCTGGATGCTGTGGGGACGCAATCTGTCTGAGCGTTTCCCTGGCGACTTTAAAGCGATGATGTCTGCCAACAATACGCTCGTGACCAAGTCGTTTAATCCTGTCGATCATGCCAAAACTAAAAGCATCGATAAAACCTCAGAGTCCATCATCAAATGGACCCCAATCAGCGATCTCGCGGGTGAGCCGATTGCGTGGTTGAAAACACAAACCAAACGCGAACACTATTCAAAAGGTAATACACTCTTTATTTACCTCTTTGCGACGGTTGGGGTGGTAGCGTCAGTCATTGCTACCAGCACGTTTTTCATCTTCAAAAGAAAGGTGGCAACACGCTTTAGCCACTTTGCCGAAGGCATTAACGAAATCGCCTCCCAATATCAGCTTGAAGGTTTGCAGTCCGTAAAGTTCGATGAGTTAGAACTCGCGACAAAGCTTGTGCAAAAGCTCTCTGAAAACACGTCTATGACTCAGTTACAGCTGAAAGACTCCATGGAGAAATTCGGCGCACTTTACCACAGCTCATCGTTAGGCATGCTGATCGTTATTGAACGTGAAATCGTCGACGCCAACCATCGAGCGCTTGAACTACTGAGTTATAAAAAATCCGACCTTCTTGAGCAGCCATTAGACACGCTCTGCCCTACGACTGTTGATGAGTGTCGTGTTGATGCAATGTATCGAGAGCTTCAACATGGCCGCAATCAGTTTGAAGCACAGATGCTAGACAGCCATGGCGAAACCATCGATTGTTTAATAGAAGCAACACTGATTCAGCACAACGGGCACACCGCCTTGATGCTGCTGTTGCAAGATTTGAGTGAAAACAAACAACAAGCTGAGATGATTCAAAAGCTGACCGATTTTGATCCTGTGTCTGGCTTTTGTAATCGCCCAGTGATCTTAGGTGCACTTGAAGAGTTGGTGAAACACCAGCCGAATCACTTCTCGTTCATTTACATCACAAGTAAGAGCCTCAAACAAATCGCTGAAGTGTACGGACACCTGATTTTTGATGAGGCGATCCAGTACATCTCGACTTTGTTGCGCGACCATTTGGGCACTCACCAAATTGGTCGGATTAGTGAGCATGAGTTCATCGTCATTCTTCCCAACGCAAGCGGTCACAGCGACGCGTTGGAAGCGGCAAACCGACTGTTAAATCAGCTATCTTACAAAATCGAACTCTCTGGGATTATGTTGTCGCTCGACAGCAAAGCCGTGATGGTTGACCCTAAAATCACCCACCAATCCCTTGAGCACCTATTGCTTGTAGCTCGTTACTCTGCGCAGTCAATGAGCGGTCGTCACATGCATGAAGTGTTGGTCGCTGATGGTGAGTTATCTGAGCAGGCAGAAACGTCGATGATCATCCATCGCGACTTGGAAGTAGCAATTCGACAAGACAACATCATTCCTTATTTTCAACCAATCGTGAACGCGAAATCAGGTGAAATCATTGGCTTTGAAGCATTGGCTCGATGGCCGCATCCAACGCTCGGCATTATCTCGCCGTTGATCTTTATTCCACTTGCAGAGCAAGGGAAACTGATTGTGGAACTTGGAGAGTCCATTCTCAATCAGTCTTGTGATTTTATCGGCAAACTGAACACAAAGAGACACAGCCAAGGCTTGCCGCCACTGACGGTGCACGTCAACCTGAGTGCGCAGCATTTCTACCATTCACGGTTGATTTCATTCCTGCAAACCATGATTGAAGAGCACAACATCTCTGCAGGTCATTTGGTGCTAGAAATCACCGAAAGTATGCTGATGGGCGGCGAAACGGAATCCATCCACTGCATCAACGAAATCAAACAACTGGGCGTACAACTGGCGCTGGATGATTTTGGTACGGGCTACGCATCATTCAGCAGCGTGTGCAACTTCCCGCTAGACATCGTCAAACTCGACAAATCGTACGTGGATGAAATTGAAACCAACGACCGAGCCAAAACGCTCGTGCGAAACATTGCCAATATGTCGCAAGAGTTGGGATTAACCATCGTCGCAGAAGGCGTCGAGACGGCCAGCCAAGTCCGCAAACTAAAAGTGTGGAATATAGATGAGTTACAAGGTTTCTACTTCTATAAACCGATGACTCGAGAAGACGCATTCGCTCAGTTTTCTGGCTTGCCCCCCTGTTAATCTAGCTCCCCCTCCCAAGGCAAAGCAGCCTCTGTCGCTTTGCCTTTTTTGTTCCCCAATCTCTCTGCTTCTTGCCAAGTAAGACTCAGTATTGCATCGCACTGATGATCGAACACGGTTTCAACCCGATATAAATGTCTGCGTATATACTTTAAACAAGGTTTTCAATAAGTCCCTGTCACCGGACAAGGAGGACTGCATGAAACGGACATGGATATGGCTACTACCGCTGCTTCTATTTGCTGGCCAAATACTTGCAAATACGGTTTGGATTGTGCCCGTAAAAGGGGCAATTGGCCCAGCCAACAGTGACTACCTCACTAGGGAAATTAAACAAGCTCAAATCAACGGCGTGAGCCTAGTGATTCTCAAAATGGATACCCCTGGCGGGCTAGATAGCGCGATGAGAGACATTATTCACGCCATCACAACCTCGACCACACCGATTGCGACTTGGGTTGGGCCTTCAGGCTCAAGAGCCGCGAGCGCGGGCACCTACATTCTGCTTGCCAGCCACATTGCGGCAATGGCAGAAGCGACCAACCTAGGCGCAGCAACACCTGTCGCCATAGGTGGTGCACCACAAGCGCCCTCTTCTGATGACGGCAAAGACAAAGAAGCCTCGGATGAAAACAAACCCAATGCAGAAAAGAGCGGCGATCAAGTTCCGGCTAAAACCGCCATGGAGAAAAAGGTCATCAATGACGCAAAAGCCTACATTAAAGGGCTCGCAAAATTACATAACCGCAATGCACAATGGGCAGAAAAAGCCGTCAGTGAAGCCGCCAGTTTAGACGCGGAAGAAGCCTTAGAACTCAATGTCATTGATGTCATCGCCAACTCGCCAGAAGAGTTGGTCACCGCAATAAACGGTAAATCCGTCAAGGTGAACAATCTCCCCGTGACATTGTCACTCGACAATCCCATTTGGGTTGAAAGAACACCGGACTGGCGCGCAGAAATGCTTGCGGTGATCACCAATCCTAATGTCGCCTACATTCTAATGCTCATCGGCATTTACGGCCTATTACTCGAGTTTTATAACCCCGGAGTGGGTTTACCCGGTGTGCTTGGCGGCATCTGCTTACTGCTTGCGATGTACGCACTGCAAATGATGCCCGTCAACTACGCAGGTTTAGGACTGCTGCTACTCGGTATCGCGCTCATGATTGCCGAAGCCTTTAGCCCGAGCTTTGGCATTTTAGGCTTGGGCGGCGTAGTAGCATTTGTGCTTGGTTCAATATTCCTGATGGACAGCGAGCTCCCGGGCTTCCAAATTGCCCTACCGTTGATTTTCGGTATCGCCATTTTCTCTATCGCGTTGATTCTTCTCACTATTGGTTTCTTACTCAGGATTCGAGGAAAAGGCGTCACCACAGGTTTAGAGACCTACCCCGGTAAACATGCCATTGTGAGTGACGACTTCATCGACGGACAAGGCCGCGTGCAGTTTGAAGGTGCATTTTGGCAAGCGAAGACCGAACAAGATCAAGAACTCAAACAAGGTGAATCGGTCACCATTGTTCATGTTAAAGGGCTAACCTTAACGGTGAAGCCCAATGACCGCCCTAAAGAATAGGAGGCGTTTATGATGCTCTACACTGTTGCTGTGATCGTGGTGCTGCTGTTCGCATTAGCGACACAAATGTTTAAGGTTCTGCGCGAGTACGAACGAGGCGTGGTGTTCTTTCTGGGGCGATTTCAAGAAGTAAAAGGCCCAGGCTTGATCATTTTGATTCCTTTCATCCAACAAATGGTGCGTGTTGATTTACGAACCATTGTGCTGGATGTACCAACACAAGATTTGATCACCAAAGATAACGTCTCTGTGCGCGTTAACGCGGTGGTGTATTTTCGCGTGGTTGACCCACAAATGGCAATCAACAATATTGAAAGTTACAGCGATGCCACCAGCCAGTTAGCACAAACGACGCTACGCTCGGTGCTGGGCCAACACGAGTTGGATGAACTGCTGTCCGAACGAGAACGACTCAACAAGGATTTACAGTCCATCCTCGATCAACAAACCGACGATTGGGGCATTAAAATCTCCACCGTCGAAGTCAAACACGTCGATTTGAACGACAGCATGGTTCGCGCGCTGGCTCGACAAGCCGAGGCGGAACGTAACCGCCGAGCGAAAGTGATTCACGCAACGGGTGAATTGGAAGCGTCGAACAAGCTGAAAGAAGCCGCAGAAATGCTAAACGAAGCGCCAAACGCGCTGCAATTACGCTATATGCAAACCTTAACCGAAATTACGACGGACAAAACCTCAACCATCATCTTCCCAATGCCAATTAATTTGGTCGAAGCGGTGACGGACATTGCCAACGCCGTTAAAAAGAATCAGGGGCAGGATAAAGAAGAATCGCCACATTAATTTTCAAATAAGGGCGGAAGCGGCTTGGGTTTAACTTGAGTGGACTTAGTTTGGTCTCGTTGAGTTTGGTGTAAACAGTAAGGCCGCTTCTTCATATTAGATATCACAAACCTTTCGATCACTGATCCGTGTCGGATTTACTTGGCGGTGTACCACATTCGCGTTTCATGATTTCCAGACCCGATTTAAAACAAGCGCGCCATGCCTTTTCAACGTCTGAGTTGTACTCATAATCACACTCTCGTACTGTTTCCAATAAGCTTTCAAACCAAATATCAATGTCTTCGGGTTTGACACCAATGTTACCGATACCGTGCTTTTTGCCATACTTTTCCATCATTTTTCGCGCATCAGAAGACGTGTCTGTCATCATAAAAAAGACGATCGAACCTTTGAGCATACGAACTTGCTTTTGCATATCTACGCCTTCAAATTTCTGCCGAAAGCTCTCTCCTTTCGACCAAAACTTGGCATAAAACCGCTCGAAAAAGTGCTCACTGAGAACACAACGCTCGTAACTGTCGTTGAAAACCTCAATCACATTCATGACCACTCCAAACGAAAACCAGAGTACAACTCATATTTTATGAGTGTAATTTAATATCTCAAACAAGGGGCAAGCGAATATCTCAACGCTCGTAATTTTGGCCAAGAAACAGCAAAGGCCACGTTCTCAACACAAAGTTTGAAACATCACTCCCAAGTTCTCTGTTCGATTTTCAACAAAAAGTTAAAAGTGATTTAAATAAATGCCATCTTATCAATTGCTGGTTATTCGGTACTATGAACTCACTTTCGAGGTACGCGTGGTTGTCGAAGCTAAAAGCGGCCGATATAAAACTGAATAACGAGGATAAAAGCGTGTCTCATCAAATCATTAAAGATCTAAACAGCCGCTACACAGCGAAAAAATACGACGCTGAAAAACGCATTTCTCAAGAAGATATGGCCATCATCAAAGAAGCCATTCGTCTGTCTGCATCGTCAATCAACTCGCAACCATGGAAATTCATCGTGATTGAAAGTGATGAAGCGAAACAACGCTTCCACAGCACGTTCGCGAACAAACACCAATTTAACCAACCCCACGCAACCACGGCGTCGCACACTATCCTTCTTGCTTACGATCCTAAGTTCACAAAAGAGAAGTTTGCAAAACGCGTGGATGCCGAAGTCACTTCAGGTCACCTACCAGCAGATATGTACAACACCTTTATGGGCGCATACGCATTTGCCGAAGCGAACACCGATGAAAATGGCTTCAACGGTCATTGGACTAAGGCGCAAGTTTACATCGCACTGGGTAACCTACTGCACACATTAGCGCGCCTTGGTATTGACTCCACTCCAATGGAAGGCGTTGATCCTGAGCTGATTGGCGAAGAATTTAAAGACGAGTTGGAAGGCCACGTTTGTGAAGTTGCGCTGGCGATCGGTTACCACAAAGATGGAGAAGACTACAATCACGGTTTACCTAAAGCGCGTATGGCATTGGATGATGTTATCACCACGCTATAAAAGCTGATTGAAATCATCATTGTTGAATGAACAAGCCGCACATTGATGTGCGGCTTGTTTGTTTTGAGTGTAATTTGAGTTGAGTATCGCTTTCAGTTCAGACGTTTATCTCAACTAAGCCACTTGCTCGGATTTAAAATTACCAAGCAGCGCGTCATACAACTCGTGATCACTCAACACACCAACCAACTTGTCATCTTCCACCAGCAACAGAGGCTGGTTACTGCGCTGCTTAAGCTCTATCGCTTCGCGCATGCTGATGTTCGGGCTAACCTGAACCAGAGAGTTAGATTCGACATCATCAAGGTTCGATGATTCGCTTACCCACTGAATCAGCGACTGTTCAGAGTTCGGCAAACTCAGGCCTTTCGACTCTTGCGTCACCCAAATTTCTTTATCAGGACAAATAAGCACACGCTCTTTTTCACGTACCAAAGCATCACTCGACTTCATTAGAGAACGACCTTTAAGCACATTCAGAGGATTCGTGTGGGCAACGAAGTCCGCCACATAATCGGTTTCTGGTGCCAGAATGATCTGCTCTGGTTTGCCATGTTGAATCAGTTTACCCGACTCCATAATGGCAATGTTGTTACCAATTTTAAGTGCTTCATCTAAGTCATGACTCACGAACAAAATGGTTTTATTGAGCTTTTCTTGCAGCAGAATCAGTTCATCTTGCAGCTGCGCTCTGATCAGTGGGTCAAGTGCTGAAAACGGTTCATCCATGAGAAGAATGTCCGTATCCATCGCAAACGCTCGCGCCAAGCCCACGCGCTGCTGCATACCACCAGAAAGCTCATGCGGGAACTTACTCTCCCATTCTGACAAGCCAACCATTTCTAACTGTTCACGTGCTTTTGCACGTCGCTCTGCTTTACCTATACCTTGCATTTCCAGGCCAAAGGCAACGTTATCTAATACCGTTAGCCAAGGCATCAGAGCAAACTTCTGGAACACCATCGACACTCGATGTGTACGTAGATGGCGTAGCGTCTGCTCATCACAGTTAGCGAGCTCCACCATATCATCGCCGTCTTGGATTTTCAGAGAGCCACGAGAAATATCGTTGAGTCCGTTTACTGTACGAAGCAAGCTGGATTTGCCAGAACCAGACAAACCCATCAATACACAGATTTCTCCACGCTTGACCGTCAGAGATACATTATCAACACCAACTACTTGACCAGTTTCGTCGATGATCTCCTGACGAGACTTACCTTGGTCTAGCAAAGCCAAAGCTTGTGATTGCTGCTGACCAAACACTACATCAAGATTTTCAATAGTAATTGCGTCCATGATTAAGCCTCCTTCTGGTTTGGTGCTTTGCATAAGCGATCAAGAATGATGGCAACAAGAACAATCGTTAAACCAGCTTCAAAACCTTGCGAGATATTTACCGTGTTCAGTGCGCGTACAACCGGCTTACCTAAACCATCTGCACCTACCAGTGCGGCAATGACCACCATCGAAAGAGATAGCATAATACATTGAGTAACCCCCGCCATGATGCTAGGTAATGCCGCAGGTAACTCCACCTTAAACAGTAACTTCATACGGCTTGCACCAAATGCTTTACCCGCTTCCAGTAGTTCTTCTGGCACTTTGATGATGCCCAAATACGTCAATCGGATTGGTGCTGCAATGGCAAAAATGATGGTTGATATCAGTCCCGGTACAATGCCTAAACCAAAAAGAACCAATGTCGGGATCAAGTACACAAATGTCGGTACGGTTTGCATCAGATCCAAAATAGGTCGGAGTAACGTGTATAACCAAGGGCGATGCGCTGCCATGATCCCCAGTGGCACGCCAATTAATACGGAAATCGTTGTCGCTGCAAACACAAGAACAAAGGTTTCCAGCATTTCTTGCCAGTAGCCAAGGTTAAGAATTGCCAACAGAGCCAATACAATAAATACGACCAACGGGAGACTGCGGTGCAAAAACCACGCTAACGCAGCAGTCATAATGATAGGAGCGGCTGGCGGCATCCATTTAAAGATATCCACCACAAACATGATGATGGTTTCTAGGGTAATAGAGATTGCATCGAAAAAGCCGGATGCATTGATGGTTAACCAATCGACGCCCGTTTCCATCCATTGGCCCAACGGTAGTTTGTTGTCCGTAATAAAATTCACAATAAAACCTTTGTGTTGATGATGTGGGCATTGCTGCCCACTAAGAAAAATCAATTAAGCGTTGTCTTTAAGGTAACGAGCAATTGCCGACTGTGCGTCTTGACCATCGACGGTTTTGACGTCTTTCAGCCACGCTTCGATTTTGTCTGCGTTCGCGTTTAACCAAGCTTGTGCGGCTTTAGATGGTTTTTGCTTCTGGTTAAGAATCGCTTCCATCAGCTCGTTTTCCATTTCTAGGCTGAACTCTAGGTTTTTCACTAGTTGACCCACATTCGGACACTCAGCAAGGTAGTTTTGACGTACGTTTGTATAAACGTTTGCACCGCCGTAGTTTGGACCGAAGAAATCATCGCCACCCGCCAGGTATTCCATTTCAACATTACTGTTCATTGGGTGCGGTGCCCAACCCAAGTAAACGATCCACTGATTGCGACGTACCGCACGTGATACTTGTGACACCATGCCCGCTTCACTTGATTCAACCAGGCTGAAGTCTTTTAAACCAAACGCATTGCTGTCGATCATGGATTGAATCAGGCGGTTACCATCGTTACCTGGTTCAATGCCGTAAATGCGGTCTTTAAATTTGTCAGCATGTTTTTCCAGGTCAGCAAAGCTCCTCACACCTGCGTCATAAACGTATTTTGGTACTGCCAGAGTGTATTTCGCGCCGACAAGGTTCGCTTTTACTGTTTCGACAGTGCCAGCATCTCGGTACTTAGCAATGTCACCTTCCATCGTTGGCATCCAGTTACCAAGGAAGATATCAATGTCGCCATTCGCCATAGAAGAATAAGTTACTGGTACAGACAGCAGATCCGTCTTGGTTTTGTAACCCAAGCCTTTCAGTAGCTCTGTGGTTACAGCAGTGGTTGCGGTAATGTCTGTCCAGCCGACATCGGCAAATCGAACGGTTTCACATTGGTTTGCGTAAGCGCCGGTAGCGACAGAAGTTAATGCGATAGTTGATAGTATTTTCGTCATCTTAGACATATTGAATTCCTTTTGAAGTTTAATGATTTTTATAATTTCTGACTTTTAGCTTTATAAATAATTAAGAGATCGAATCTAAGTCTCTTTTCGGTGGATGCATTCGCTGCATCTCTTGCCAGTTCGGTGCAATCCAAACAGGAGTGTTATTTGCTTTTTCTAGTGCGTTACCCAAGATCATGTCCGCAGCCCGTTCTGCAACCATGATGGTTGGCGCGTTCAAGTTACCATTTGGAATGGTTGGGAAAATCGACGAGTCCACAACACGCAAACCCTGGATGCCGCGTACCTGACACTGCTCATCCAGTACGGCTAACGGATCATCGTCTGCACCCATTTTGCAACTGCACGATGGGTGATAAGCGCTCTCAACATTCTGTTTAACCCACTCGTCAATTTGTTCGTCGGTAGTGATGTGAAGACCTGGTTGAATCTCGTCACCACGGAATTCATCCATCGCAGGTTGATTAAGAATCTCACGTGTCAGACGAATACAATCACGCCAGTCCTGCTTATCTTGCTCAGTCGAGATGTAATTAAACTCAATCTTTGGCTTATCATTCGGGTTAGAAGAAACCACCTCTACAGTGCCACGGCTCTCTGGTTTATTAGGGCCGACGTGTACCTGAAAACCATGGCCATCAAAGGCCGCCTGACCGTCATAACGCATCGCAGCTGGTAAGAAGTGGTATTGAATATTTGGCCACTTCAGCCCTTCACGCGAGCGAATAAACGCACACGATTCAAAATGGTTAGTTGCGCCAAGACCTTTGCGAGTCAAAATCCACTCGGTACCGATTAGCCCTTTGCTCACCAAGCCTAGTTTACTGTTCAGTGTGATTGGCTGCTTACAGTGGTATTGGAAGTACACTTCCAGATGGTCTTGCAGGTTTTTACCTACCCCTTCCAACTGGTGTTTCAACTCGATGCCCACTTTTTCCAGTACATCTTTAGGACCAATACCGGAAAGTTGAAGTAGCTGTACCGAGCCGATTGAGCCTGCACTAGAAATGACTTCATTTTTCGCGAAACACTGCTGAATTGAACCTGATTTCTCAAATTCAACGCCGACCGCTTTCTTGCCTTGTTGTCCTGTCTCTTCAAGCCCTTTTTCTTCAAGCCTTGTTTCTTCAAGTAATACACGACGCACAGTCACTCGCTTCATGAGCGTGAAATTTTTGCGCTTTTTGGCACGGCTTAAGTATGCATTAGAGGTTGAAGCACGTACGCCTTTATCAACGGTCATGTGCATCGGACCAAAGCCTTCTTGCTGGAAACCGTTGTAATCGTCAGTTTCTGGATAGCCCGCCTCTTTACCAGCCTCAATAAAGGCTTCATACAACGGGTTCAGCTTCATGTCATTGCCGCTACAGGTGCCTAGCGGACCACTGTCACCGCGGTACTCATCAGCACCACCGACCCAAGATTCCGCTTTGCGGAAGTACGGTAAGCACGCCTGGTAATTCCAGCCTTTTGCTCCCGCATCTTCCCACTGGTCGAAATCACAAGCATGGCCACGTACGTAAACCATGCCGTTGATAGAAGAGCTACCACCAAGAACTTTACCGCGAGGACAGTGAAGCTGGCGTCCATCAAGACCATCTTCTTGTACGGTCTCAAACTGCCAAGCGTATTTTTCAGTGTTCATCGGGTACGAAAGTGCTGTCGGCATTTGGATGAAAATACTCTTATCCGTACCACCCGCTTCCAGCAATAATACTGAGTGCTGACCACTCTCACTCAAGCGATCCGCTAACACACAGCCGGCCGAACCCGCACCGACGATAATATAATCGTAGTGTTGTTTCATTTTGTGTCTCCTAGGTGTGTTTAGGCGTAAGGGCTTTCGAAGTCGCTAAGCTGAACCAGTACGCTCTTAGTTTGCGTGTAGTGCTTCAGTGTTTCGACGCCGTTCTCACGGCCAATACCGGATTGCTTATAGCCACCAACTGGCATTTCTGCCGGAGAGTCACCCCAAGCATTAACCCAGCAGATACCTGCCTGAATTTTGTGAATAACGCGATGAGCGCGAGAGAGATTCTGAGTGAAGACACCAGCAGCCAGGCCATAATCCGTATCATTAGCGCGTTCGATAACTTCAGCTTCGTCGCTGAATTTAAGCACGGACATGACAGGACCAAAGATCTCTTGCTGTACGTGGCTCATGCTATCGTCACAATCGATAAATACGGTTGGAGCAACGAAGTTACCATTTTGCAGACCATTATCTGTTACTTTGTAACCGCCGGTCAGCAGAGTGGCACCGCTCGCTTTTGCGCTCTCAATCGCTGACAGCACTTTGCTTTCATGTTCTTTTGAAATTAGGGCTCCGATTTGTGTATTTTCATCAAGAGGGTCGCCGACAACCAGTTTCTCAGTGCGAGCTTTAAGCTGTGCAACAAAATCGTCGTAGATAGATTCATGGACAAATACACGGGTACCGTTGGTACATACCTCACCCTGAGTGTAGAAGTTAGCAACCATAGCGGCCGATACCGCATCGTCCAGCTTTGCATCGTCGAATACGATCAAGGGTGACTTGCCACCTAATTCCATTGTGACTTGCTTAAGCGTTTTTGCACTGTCACCCATAACAACTTTGCCAGTGCCTGATTCGCCAGTGAACGATACTTTAGCAATATCCGGATGCGCCGTTAGCATCTGCCCTACGCGGTAGTCACCCTGCACGACGTTAAACACACCATCAGGAAGACCCGCTTCAGAATAAATTTCCGCAAGCTTAAGCGCTGTAAGCGGTGTTTCTTCCGACGGCTTAAAGATCATTGCATTACCAGCTGCCAGTGCTGGTGCTGATTTCCACATTGCGATTTGAATAGGATAGTTCCAAGCGCCAATACCTGCGCAAATTCCCAGAGGTTCACGGCGCGTATAGAAAAACTGGCTTTCATTGAGAGGTTGTTGCTCACCCTGCAAACTTGGTGCAAGGCCAGCGTAATATTCGATAACATCTGCGCCTGTCGTAATATCAACAGCGATCGCTTCTTGAATTGGCTTGCCCGTGTCCGCCACTTCTAAAGCGGCTAACTCGTCATTGCGTTCACGCAGAATCGCTACCGCTTTGTTAAGAATCCGGCTACGTTCAATGACCGTCATTGCAGACCAAACCTCAAAACCGCGTTTTGCAGATTCAATCGCAGCTTCCATATCGCTCTGGTTTGCTTGTTTAACATTGGCCAATGGCTCACCATTTGCCGGATTGTAAGTGGTGAAATGCTCTTCAGAACATCCGATATACATTGCACCATCGATGTAATGTGTTTTCATTTCCATAGTGAAGACCTGTGACTTTTATATTTTATGAGAGTAAAACGTTAGCTGCTTTTCGAGATAATCGTTGATGATGATCCTCGCTTTATCAGCATCGATGCCTTGCGGGTTGAGCGTGCCGCGTAGCCATATACCGTCAATCAGTGACGCTATCCCGTGAGCAACCAACTCTGCTTGCTCCGCACTTAATAGTGCTTTTAGTTCTCTTCTTAGATGGGACAACAGACGTCGTTCATTCACTCGTTGCAAACGCTTAAGCTGTTCGTCGTGCATTGAGTAAGACCAGAAAGCTAGCCACGTTTTAGCCACTTTGTTTTCTGCCTGATAACCAACAAAGTTGCCGTCAATAATGGCGTTGATACGCTGATGATGAGCATCTGCTGGCAACGCACGAAGCTTCCCAGTGATTGTTGAAGAAAGCTGACGAAGGATCTCGCGCATGGTTTCTTCTAACAACCCATGCTTACCACCGAAGTAGTGATTAATTATCCCCGTTGATACTCCAGCCTCTTTACTGATCAACGAGATGCTCGCAGCATGTAAACCGACTCTGTCAATCACTGACATGGTCGCTTTTACAAGCTGCGGTTTTCTGATTTCAGGCATCCCCACCTTTGGCATTTTGCGTCCTTGTTATTTTTAATTGAACGGTTAGTTAAATATAAAATGCCAAAAAATTAGTTCGAACTCAAACCATTTATTGTTAAAAGTAGTGATAATGAGATTTAAATACACACTATACCAAGACAAACCCAACCCCATTATCTATTCAAAGAACCACCCAAAAAGAAGAAACAAAACAAATTAACGCAATTAATTTCAACAACTTAATTAACAGCAGAAGTTAAATTGAACTTCAACACCAACGAAGCGAACAACGCAACGTAGAAGCGTTAGAAAACATTTACATCGAACACTAATTATTTGTGCTATGTCATTTCTGAATGGTAGGTAAGTAATTCCAATTAACTACCCAGCCCCGTGAGTTGCTAGATTGTTACCAACCACAACTACGTAAATTAGAAGATTTAAATGAAAGATGGGAGCACCTGGCAAAAGGACGCATATACAGGTGCTGCACTTGCAGGAAGCATATTGATAAGAATCAGATAGATAAGTAAGTCGAGTTCTGCCAGAGCCTAAGAGGGACGTGATGAGCACATAAAACTGGCAAAAAAAAGAGCCGCGTTGCGCGACTCTTATTGTGCAATGATCAGCTAAACGACTGTGCTTTCACACAGTTTCGTCCACTGGATTTGGCTTCGTACAACAACTTATCTGCTTGGCTACAAAGCGCTTCAAATGCAACGTCGACGTCATCCGAAGTGATCACACCAAAACTACAAGTGACATTCACGGCTTGATTGTTCTCCGTTACAAAGCCACGTTGAGAAAGCGCAATACGCAGTCGTTCAGCCAGCGCGGTTGCTTCTTCAAGATCGGTATTAGGAAGAACGATAACGAACTCTTCCCCACCAAGGCGAGCAACAATATCACTCTCACGCACCGACGAATCGAGCACTTTGGCTACGCCAGTTAATACGACATCACCAAACACATGACCATAGGTATCGTTGACTTGTTTGAAATGGTCGACATCCATCATAACCAGCGTGATAGGCCCTTTTTCCGGCTTTTTCGCTACCATTTTCTGCTTATCAAGCTTTCTTTCAACCCAATGATTGAGCGCCAAATAGCCGTATTGAACACGCATGACTTGCTTATTTAGCTTGTGAACCAACTGACCTTTCTTCGTTTCTGGAATTGGCTTTTCAATCAGCTTAGGCTTTTGCTCTGCAGGTTTCGCAAACCATTCTTCCAAGAATCGGCGGTTAAACAGGCCCGTTAACATGTCGGTTTTCGCCAAACGACGCATACGTAAACGCGAACGGTTCACGTACAAAAATACCAACGCCATAAGCAATAAAATACCAATCATTACCAATAACACTTCACCCAACAGGTAGAACGTTCGGCGATTATTCTCCAGCTCTAGACGCTGTAATACATTGTTCCAGTTGAGGTTTTCGTTCTCGTACTCTAATCGCTCTAGCTCAAACAAGGTTTGTTGTCGCTCTAAGTTCTCGACTTCACGCTGATTACTAAATTGAATGAATTTTTCATGATATTGACCGTAGGTTTGATAGGCCAATTCGAAGTTTTGATCTCCGGCGTAAGCCATAGCAGCGACTTTTAACAGCTCCATTTGCTGCTGTTTGATGTAGCGACTCTCGATGATCTCAGGAAGTAAAGGCGTAATCATCGTTAACAAAGCTTGATACTGCTTACGCTCTAGCATGTACTCAGCTTGCAACAACTTAAATGTTGCCAAGTACGCATTCGAGGTTTCACGATACTGCAAGTTTTCGGCAAGCTTGAGATGACGCAGCATGTTTTTTTCGTTGTTGGTTTCGCGATACAGAGACGCAAGCTCCAAGTTCACCCGAAAGCGAAAACGTCCGTCACCAATAATCTGCGCAAGCTTTAAAGCGGCTTGATAAGATTTGATGGCTTCATCGTATTGGAACTGAGCTTTGTGTAGCTTTGCAATAGTTAGGACGCTAAGCAACTCATTAAACGACATGCGGCGGTCTTTAAAATAACGATACGCCTGCTTCAGCACGACTTCAGAGCGGTCATAGCCTTGAATTTTTACCAATACATCACCGAGCTCTAGTGCTGCTCGTTCGACTAAGCCCTGCGCACCTGATGACTCCGCCGCTTCCATCGAAGACATCAACGCCGCGTACGATTTCTTATAGTCCCCTTGCTCATCGTAGTAACGACCTTTGAGCAACAGAACTTCCGATTCCAATTTCTTGTCACCTTTTTCTCGTGATGTTTCAAGCAAAGCATCCAACGACGAGAGCGCGGTATCGATATCTCGATTGCCCATCATGGCTCGAATTTGGATCAGCTTGAACAGCAAGTGCTCTTGGCTTTGCTCTGGTGTCAAACTCAGCCCTTTATCTACCACTGCTAAGCTCTCTTTATCGCGCCCTAACAACTCAAGAACGGTCGACTTCGCCAGCCAATAACGAATCAACAGATCCTTGGGCTGGTTTTGCAGTAGAGAGTCTTCTTCTAATGATTCGATTTGTGCTAGTGAACTTTGTGGCAGCGCGTAAATTTGGCTCTCAATCCCTTCAAGAGATTGCAGAAACTTATCTTTTGGCTCAGGGCTTTGCGCGTAGACGTAGACTTTGGTCGTCAAAAACACGAACCAAAACACAAGCGACAACGCTCTGAGCTTATAAAATTGCGACATTATTATTATTCCCTGATGGGTAGTTACTTCAGTGTGGTGGGAAGTTTTGATTATTATTTTGCACGTGAATGACAATGGTCACACCGCGCATGCTTTCCCATGCATTCTGTAGTGAATAATAAATCACCAACTTTCGATGTAGAAACGATTTCGTCCCACAAAAAAGACAAAGAGAATAATTTTCAACCATAAAAGGGGATTTCTCATTTAAGAGACAAATGAATAATTTCAGTTTTGACGCAACAATAGATTTTGTGGTTATTTTGCTCGAAAACATCACAATTTTGGATAAAAGAGATAATTGCGTCGTGTCACTGAGCATGGTGTGTTATGAAAACTAGCGTATAAACGCTGTTGGAAGAGGACATTACGTGAAACTAAAGTGGCGCTTTAACGATCACTAGAATAATACGGAAGAACCAGCAACACTGTTATCACTGGTCCTCTTATTAAGATTACATTCGCATTCCACCATCGACTTCTAGTACCCTCCCGGTGACGAACTCGTTGGTTAACACATATTTGATGGTCGATGAAATTTCGTCCGCAAGCCCTAAGCGTCCCACAGGAATCATATTAACTAAGCGTTCCATTGCTGCGGGTTTTATTTGATCGGTCATTGCGGTTTTGATGACACCCGGTGCAATCGCTACTGAGCGGATGCCAAAACGCCCTAACTCTTTCGCCCACACCGTCGCCATGGTGGCTACGGCCGCTTTGGATGCGGAGTAGTTGGTTTGACCAATATTCCCGGCACGCGCAACGCTGGATATGTTGATCAGCACGCCTTTACTGTCTGTGTTGAGCATCACTTTGCTCGCTTCACGACCGCATAAGAAAGTACCCGTGACATTCACATCCAGAACCGACTGAAATTGTTCCAGCGACATCGTATTGATCTGACCATCTTTGACTTTGACAAACATGCCATCGCGCATAATGCCTGCATTATTAATCACGCCATTGAGCTGCTTGAAATCCGCTTCAATTTGCGTAAAAGCAGCGCACACCTGCTGCTCGTCGGTCACGTTCGCCACATAAAAACGAGCGGTAACACCGAGAGATTCACACTCCGCTTTCGTTTCAGCCAGTTGGTCTGAATTGAGGTCGATAAGCGCAAGATGAGCACCACTTTCCGCCAGTGACAGTGCCATTTGTTTACCCAGCCCCTGCCCAGCCCCCGTGATCGCAATGACCTTATTTGCTAACTCCATAAGCGCTCCTTAGGCCTGATTTTGCTTTTGGTAGAACTCGAACAAGCTTGAGAAATCTTTTTGCCCGTTGCCCTGACCGTTGTGAAAATTAAACAGATTACGAGCCAAGCTGCCCATTGGTGTTGATGTTTGACTGGCAACCGCCGCTTCCATCGCAAGACCGAGATCTTTCGCCATTAACTGGCTCATAAAGCCGCCCTGATAACCATTGCTTGCAGGTGTGTTTTCCATCACGCCCGGACACGGGTTGTAGAGCTCTAGAGCCCAATTTCGACCCGAACTTTGCAGCATAATGTCGGACAACACTTTAGGATCGAGTCCGTTTTCCATGCCTAAATTGAGTGCTTCACAAGTGCCGCTCATCAAAATGCCCAACATCATGTTATTGCAGATCTTCGCCACCTGACCGGCTCCGGCATCGCCAGCATGAAAAATGTTTTTGCCCATGTGGCTAAGCACCACTTTGGCTTGAACAAAGTTCTCTTGTGAGCCGCCAACAATGAAAGTCAGCGTACCTGCCGCTGCGCCCGCAACGCCGCCAGACACCGGCGCGTCCACAAAGCTGATGCCACGCAGCTCTGATTGTTCTCCGACTGATCGTGCTGTCTCCGGATCGATGGTCGATGAATCAATCAGCAAAGTGCCCGATTTAACGCTGTCTAAGATCCCGTCTTGACCGAGATAAACGCTTTGAACGTGTTGGCTCGCTGGCAACATGGTGACTACCACGTCCGCACCTTGTACTGCCTGCTGAACCGAATCGGCACTTGAAGCGCCTAGTGCGGTAAGTTCTGCCACAGCGTTTGGATTCAAATCAAACACTTCGACGTTCAAGCCCGCTGTGAGTAGGTTCTTAGCCATAGGCGCGCCCATGTTACCAAGGCCAATAAATGCAATTTTATCCATGTCGTATTTCTTCCTTGTCTAAAGTGCCACAGTGGCAACCGAGGATGCGGTCAGTGGGTATTCTGCTGAATCAATTGGCGCGAAGAAGCGTTCCAAAACTTGTGGCGTTACGTCAGAAACCGTGCGATATTGCCAAGTCGGTTGATTGGTTTTATCGATAATCAGCGCACGAACCCCTTCTCTAAAATCACCTTCTAAACCACAACGTAGTGTTAGGTTAAATTCCATATCAAAACACGCTTTCAAAGAGAGGTTTTGATACTGCGTTAACTGCTGATAAGTGATATTGAGCGACAACGGACTGCCATAGTTCAGTGCCTTTTGCGCATTGACGAACCACTTATCGTCAACGTCAGCACTGCTGATTGCGCGAACAATCGAATCTAAATCGCCAGAACAAAGCTGCTCAATCAATCCCGCATGTGGCATCAACATCCCTTCGCTTGGCTCGTCCACTTGTACCGAACGCAGCGTAGTAGCGATTTTTTCGTTGATGTTCGCTTCACCTTCCCAACTTACCGATGCGAGCAGATCCAACAGTGCTTGTTTGCTTTCTGGCTTTGCAATCCATTGGCTTAACCCCAACGCTTCCATGTCTGTCGCGTTGATTTGGCAAGCCGTCAAACTCAGGAAAAGTGCCAAGTGTTTTGGCAGCTGATTTAGGAAGTACGTCGCGCCTACGTCTGGGTAGAGGCCAATTTTGATTTCTGGCATCGCAAAGCGTGTGGTCGTTTCTGCAACGCGATGGCTGGCGCCCATAAACAAGCCCACACCGCCGCCCATCAGGTAACCATGCCCCCACGCGATGATCGGTTTTGGATAAGTGTGAATAAGATGATCACAGCGATATTCGAGGTCAAAGAAGGTCTCCATCGCTGAAAACGCAGAATCAAAATCTTCTTCTTTGTTTTCAAGTGCACGGTAGATCGCTTGAATATCGCCACCAGCACAAAACGCTTTTTCACCTTGAGCATGCAAGAATACCGCGACGATGCTGTCGTTCGATTGCCACTCTACCAGTTGGTTATAGAGCTGCTCGATCATCACATAGCTAAGTGCGTTGAGGGCGGCTGGATTATCAAGCTCCAACACACCAATGGCAGAGCCGTCAGCACATTCTATCTGTGAAACATTTACTGTACCTGTCATTTGGCCTCCGCTAGCTGTTTGTCCATTGTGGCTTACGCTTTTGCAAGAAGGCGTTCACACCCTCAGTCTGATCTTGTGTATTGAACAACTGCAAGAAGAGTTCACGCTCCAAGACCAATCCGGCCGCGTGAGTTTGGCTGCGTCGGCCTTGAATGAGCGTTTTGCACGCAGAAATGGATTTTGGCGATTGACCTGCGACACGCTGTGCCAATGCCATCGCTGAATCTAGTGCTTTGCCTTTTGCAACGACCTCTTCAACCAAACCGATTTGTTCTGCTCGCTCGGCAGTCAGGCGCTCACCACACAGAATCATACGCTTCGCCCAACCTTCGCCAACCAACGCGGTCAGGTTTTGCGTTCCGCCCGCGCAAGGCAACAAGCCGACCGATGCTTCAGGAAGTGCCATTTGTACTTGTTCTTCTGCGATGCGAATGTCGCACGCCATTGCCACTTCCAAACCGCCACCCATCGCGTAACCATTAATTGCCGCGATGGAAACACCATCGAACGCAGACAGCGCTTCAAAGGCTTCACCAAATGCGAGCGCCATATCTGCTGCTTGCGATTTATCACCGGATGAAAAGTTGTTGAGATCCGCGCCAGCAGAGAAGAACTTTTCCCCTTCGCCCGTCAGTACCAACGCATAAATGGAGCGATCATTACTGAGTTCAATCGCCAATTCTTTTAGCTGATTCAAAGATTCAAGCGTCCAGGTGTTTGCTGGCGGGTTACTAATCGTGAGCTTGGCAATGTGCGCTTCACGCTCTAGTTTGATTTGTGCCGTCATAATCTTTCAGTCCTTTGTTATTCCTTGAGGTAAGGCTGTGTCTCGCTTTCTAAAGCAGCTCTACGCCTTCCGTGAGTAAACGTCTTGAAATGATCAGACGCATGATTTCGTTGGTACCTTCCAGAATTTGGTGAACACGAACGTCTCGGAAATGGCGCTCGACTGGGTATTCTTTGATGTAGCCATAGCCACCGTGAATTTGCAGCGCCTGATCGCAGACTTTAAAGCCCACATCAGTAGCAAAGCGTTTTGCCATGGCACAGTACGCGCTTTTTTCTGCGTGTTGGGCATCAAGTTTGGCGGCAGCGAGTCGCACCATTTGACGTGCGGCAACCAGCTCAGTAGCCATATCGGCCAACTTGAATTGCAGGGCTTGGAATTGCGCCAGTGAACGTCCGAATTGTTTACGCTCGGTCATGTATTGCTTGGCTTCATTCAGTGCTTGTTGTGCTGTGCCGACGGAACAAGTAGCGATATTGATTCGCCCACCATCCAGACCAAGCATGGCAAACTTAAAACCTTCGCCCTCTTCACCCAACAGATAGTCAGCTGGAATACGGACATTTTCGAAGGTGATCATGCGCGTTGGCTGGCAATTCCAACCCATTTTGGCTTCTTTCTTGCCATAGCTAATGCCTTCGATGTCAGCAGGAACGATGAACGCAGAAACGCCACCCGCCCCTTCACCGCACGAACGCGCCATCACGACGAGAACATCTGTATCACCCGCGCCAGAGATAAACACTTTTGCGCCATTCAAGACAAACTCGTCACCGTCACGTACCGCACTTGTCGTCAGCGAAGCGGCGTCCGAACCTGCATTTGGCTCGGTTAAACAGTAGGAAGCGAGCTTTTCGCCTGAAATTAAATCCGCGCTAAATTGCTGTGCCACTTCGGCTTTGGCAAAGCTGGTGATCATCCACGTCGCCATGTTATGGATTGTCATAAACGCTGTAGTCGCGGTACAACCCATGGCCAACTGCTCAAAAATGATCGCCGCATCCAAACGAGATAGCCCCAAGCCACCGTGCTCTGGTGGCGTGTAGATGCTCAAAAAGCCAAGCTCACCCGCTTGACGCAGTACATCTTTAGGGAAGTGATGATTTTCATCCCACTCGGCCGCATGCGGCGCTAACATTTGGTCTGCAAACTGCTTTGCTACTTCGGCAAACGCGAGTTGATCTTCGTTTAATTCAAAATCCATCTTGAAGTCCTAAGGTCTAATTCGTTGCACTTGACGCCAAGCCCACTTAAACGGTGGCGCTTGGCTAGATGTATCGCCAATCCAGTAATTAGCTAAGTTGAATAGTCATGTTTGGACCGCTTGGAATGTCATCTTCAAACCAACGCGCAGTGACGGTTTTCGTCTCGGTGTAGAAGCGAACCGCCTGTTTTCCATAAGCATGCAAATCGCCATAGAAGCTGCCTTTCCAACCCGTAAATGAGAAGAACGGTAAAGGCACCGGAATCGGCACGTTGATACCTACGTTACCCACTTCAATATTGTGTTGATACTTTCTCGCGGCTGCGCCGTTCGCCGTGAAAATAGACGTACCGTTACCAAAACGATTTGCATTGATCAGCTCAATTGCCGCATCTAAATTGTCGACTTCCATTGTCAGCAGCACTGGGCCAAAGATCTCTTCCTGATAAATCGACATGTCAGTAGTCACGTTAGTGAATAGCGTTGGACCCACCCAGTTACCGTTCGGGAAGCCAGGTACTTGGCAATCTGTCCCATCCAGAACACAGTTCGCGCCAGACGCTTTGCCTTCATTAATCAGATTCACCACACGCTGCTTCGCTTGAGGGCTAATCAGCGGGCCATAACCTGCGGTTTCATCATCCCACGCCCCCGGCTGTACTTGAGCTAACGCCTCTTTAAGCTCTGGAATCCATTCTTTGGTCTCGCCAACAAACACCGCCACCGAAATCGCCATACAACGCTGACCTGCGGCACCGACTGACGCGCCAACCAAGTTATTAATCACTTGCTGTTTGTTTGCATCTGGCATGATGACCATGTGATTCTTCGCACCCGCAAACGACTGCACGCGTTTTAGGTTGTCCGTACCCGTTTTGTAGATGTACTCACCAACTGGCACAGAACCAACAAAAGAGATCGCACGAACGACTGGATCAGTCAGAATGCGGTCGACTTGCTCTTTGGTACCGTGAACAACTTGCAAAACACCTTTTGGTGCGCCTGCTTGTTCAAACAGCTCTGCCAATTTCATTGCGGTAAGCGGCACTTGCTCTGACGGTTTCAAAATAAAGGTGTTGCCACAAGCGATCGCCATTGGGAACATCCACAATGGAATCATCGCAGGGAAGTTAAACGGTGTGATGCCAGCACAAACACCGAGCGGTTGAATGTAAGAGTAACCATCAATATTGGTCGCGACGTTTTCCACCGTTTCGCCCATCATTGAGCTACAAATGTTCGCCGCTTGTTCTACCACTTCAATCCCGCGCCAAACATCACCTTTTGCATCCGCTAGAGTTTTGCCTGTCTCACTTGAAAGCAATATCGCCAACTCATCGTGTTGCTCTTTTAGCAGGTGTTGGTAACGCAGCATCAATCTCGCACGCTCCGGCGCAGCCACTTCTTTCCAACGCTTGAATGTTTCTGTTGCGCTGGCGATCGCCGCATTCATTTCCGATTCCGTGGCACAAGGTACTTGCGCAATCACTTCGTTGGTTGCCGGGTTGGTTACATCTAGCCATTGTTTTGAATCGGAGATGGCGAATTCACCACCGATATACTGCTTTACTTGTTCTGTCATGATGACATCCTTGTATTTTTCAGCTTGTTACTGACTACTGTTATGTAAGTGAAACTTTGTTGAGAATGAATTAGCAGATTTCAATCGCGATTGCGGTAGCCTCGCCGCCACCAATACAAAGCGATGCAACGCCGCGCTTACCGCCCGTTTGTTTAAGAGCGTGAATCAAAGTAACGAGGATTCGGTTGCCACTTGCACCAATTGGGTGGCCTAATGCACATGCACCGCCGCGAGAGTTCACTTTGCTCGCGTCCAGTTCGAGTGTCTTCACCGCGTATTGAGTGACAACAGCAAAGGCTTCATTGATTTCCCAAAGGTCCACGTCTGATTTGTCCCAGCCCGTTTTTTCCAGCAGCGTTTCAATCGCGAAGACGGGTGCGATGGTGAACTCATCAGGCTGTCTTGCATGCGTGCTGTACGCGACAATTTTGGCTAGAGGTTGAAGGTTTTCCTGACGGCCAAATTCACTGTCGACTAAGATCATTGCCGATGCACCATCAGAAATAGAACTTGAGTTGGCTGCCGTTACGCCGCCATCTTTAGCAAACGCAGGGCGTAAGGTAGGAATTTTCGTGACGTCGAGTTTACTCGGTTGCTCATCGTCTACAACCAAGGTTTCGCCGCGTCGACTTTTTACGTTAACAGGCACGATCTCTTCTTTGAACAAACCTTGCTCAATCGCTTGCTGCGCACGAGTCACCGATTGTTGTGCCCATGCATCCATACTTTCACGGCTGAATTGGTACTTTTGCGCGGTTTGTTCAGCAAAGACACCCATCAATTCGCCTTGGTAGGCATCCTGCAAACCGTCATAAAACATGTGATCAAGCACTTGCTCGTGACCTAAACGGAAACCATCACGCGCTTTCTTTAATAGATAAGGAGAAGACGACATGTTTTCCATACCACCAGCGATAACCGCATGCGCATTACCAGATTGAATAAGATCATGCGCCAGCATCACGGTTTTCATACCCGAGCCACAGACTTTGTTCAATGTCGTACAACCGATGTATTGTGGCATTTCTGCTTTAAGACTTGCTTGTCTTGCTGGCGCTTGCCCCACGCCGGCGGGTAAAACGCATCCCATCAACACTTCGTCTATTTTGTGTGCATCTAGCTGGCTTTCAGCTAGTGCCCCTTGGATGGCTTTCGCACCTAGTTCCGTGACATCGGTTGAAGCTAATGCACCTTGAAAAGAGCCGATAGGCGTTCGCTTGGCGGCAACAATCCACGTTTCATTTTTCATTCCATTAACCTTTTGTTGACGTTTACGTCATAACTATACTAACATTTACGTTAACGTCAAGTTTGAGGTTATTATTTGTTCGAGTGATTCTTTTATTTCGAGTAAATGCGAGTGATATCAAGGCTCAAGAGTCGATGTTGTTTGTTTACTTTAACGTTAACGAATTGTATATTCGTATGAATGTTATACGAAAGTCGTAAGGTTAAGGAATGAACACATTTAAGATCAGCGAGCTCGCGAAAGAGTTCGACATTACTACCCGAAGTATTCGCTTCTACGAAGATTTAGGTCTCCTAACTCCAGAACGTAAAGGCAACACTCGAATCTACAATGGTCGCGATCGAATTCGACTAAAACTGATTTTGCGAGGTAAGCGATTGGGCTTTTCTCTTGCAGATATCAAAGAGTTATTTGAACTCTACGATACCGATCAAAGTACTGAGCAGTTGAACTATATGATTCGGTTGATCGAAGAGAAGAAGGCAGCATTGCAACAGCAAGCAAACGACATTCAAGCGGTAATGATGGAGTTAAACGCGGCACAGTTGCGATGCCAAAACACACTGAGATCCATGAAAGGCGAAAAAGTCACCTGACACCTCAGCACTGGGATGTAGGTGACGTAAAGGCAAGGACACGCAATGAAATCTACCTACTCTTCCCTGAACTTTGTTTATGACGAAAATACCGATTTGCTTCGCGAGCAAATCAATAGTTTTGCTGCAAGAGAAATTGCGCCTTTAGCGCAATCTATCGACCAATCTAACGACTTTCCAAACCATCTTTGGTCCAAATTAGGTGAAATGGGGCTTTTAGGCGTGACCACCAGCGAAGAGTTTGGTGGTGCAGGCATGGGCTATCTCGCCCACGTTATCGCTATGGAAGAAATCAGCCGAGCATCCGCTTCGGTTGCGTTAAGTTACGGCGCTCACTCCAACCTTTGTGTCAACCAAATCCACCGCAACGGCACACAAGCACAAAAAGAGAAATACCTACCAAAGCTCATCTCTGGCGAACATATTGGCGCACTAGCGATGAGTGAGCCCGGAGCAGGTTCCGATGTGGTTTCAATGCAGCTTAAAGCGGAACGTAAAGGCGATATATTCCTGTTAAATGGCAACAAAATGTGGATCACCAATGGCCCTGATGCACACACCTATGTTGTCTACGCCAAAACCGACCCAAGCCAGCATTCTAAAGGCATCACGGCCTTTATTGTAGAACGGGGCTTTCCTGGATTCACTCAAGCACAAAAACTCGACAAGTTGGGTATGCGCGGCTCGAATACGTGTGAGCTGGTTTTCCAAAACTGCGAAGTCCCTGCGGAAAATATTCTCGGCAAAGAAAACCAAGGCGTGAAAGTGTTGATGAGCGGTTTGGACTACGAACGAGTGGTGCTTGCCGGTGGCCCGCTTGGCATTATGCAAGCATGTATGGACATCGTTGTGCCTTACATTCACGACCGCAAACAATTTGGCAAATCCATCGGTGAATTCCAGCTTGTGCAAGCAAAAATCGCCGATATGTACACACAAATGAATGCCGCGAAAGCCTACGTTTACGCAGTGGCTGCTGCTTGTGATCGCGGAGAAACCACACGTAAAGATTCTGCTGGTGCGATCCTCTACAGCGCTGAGCTGGCAACCAAGATGGCATTAGATGCCATTCAGTTACTTGGCGGTAATGGCTATATCAATGAGTTTGATACAGGTCGTTTGCTACGCGATGCCAAACTGTATGAAATCGGTGCGGGCACTTCAGAAATTCGCCGCATGCTTATTGGTCGCGAATTGTTTAACGAAAGCGCCTAATCATCATACCTAGGGGTTCTAACTCGAAACAACTTCCTTATTCAACCTAAATCTTATTCAACATAGATAAAGACGGGTGGTGTCACCCGTCTACCGAATGGAGATCGGCTATTTATGGCTTGTTTGACGACCAATATTAATACCCATTCAGAGCAGTATCAGGAAAATTACCGCTCTATGGCGTCGCTTGTAGATCAACTTTATACCGTGACTGCACAAATCGAAGATGGCGGCGGTGAGAAAGCCCGCGAGCATCAGCAGAAGAAAGGCAAACTTCCGGTACGTGAGCGCATTCTTGCCCTCCTCGATCCCGGCTCATCTTTTTTAGAAATCGGTCAGTTTGCTGGCTGGGATGTGTATCCTGATTACGTTCCATGCGCGGGCGTAGTAGCGGGGGTCGGTGTGATTGACGGCACCGAATGCATGATCGTCGCAAACGACGTGACGGTAAAAGGCGGCAGTTACTACCCACTTACCGTGAAAAAACACTTACGCGCACAGGAAATTGCAGAAAAATGCCAACTGCCGTGTGTTTACTTAGTCGACTCTGGCGGTGCTAACCTCCCCCGCCAAGATGAAGTCTTCCCAGACAAAGACCATTTTGGCCGTATTTTCTATAACCAAGCACGTATGTCAGCCAAGGGTATCCCGCAAATTGCGGTGGTCATGGGGCTATGTACCGCTGGCGGCGCTTACGTACCTGCCATGTGTGATGTTTCCATCATCGTCAAAGAACAAGGCACGATCTTCTTAGCTGGCCCTCCTCTGGTAAAAGCGGCGACAGGCGAAGAAGTGAGTGCGGAAGATCTTGGCGGCGCAGACGTGCATTGCCGTACATCTGGCGTGGCCGATTATTACGCAGAAAACGACCACCATGCATTAGAGCTGGCAAGACAAGCGGTTTCACAAATCAACCACTTGAAACCCGTCCAACTCAAGCAAAAAATGCCACAAGAACCACGCTTTCCTGCGCAAGAGCTTTACGGCATCGTCGGAACCGATCTTAAAAAGCCTTTCGATGTTAAAGAGGTCATTGCCCGAATTGTTGATGACTCACAATTTGATGAATTTAAAGCCTTGTTCGGTGAAACCTTGGTCTGTGGCTTTGCTCATATTCACGGCATGCCGATTGGTATCGTCGCCAACAACGGGATTCTATTCTCTGAGTCGGCACAAAAAGGCGCCCATTTTATTGAGCTGTGTGCACAGCGCAAAATTCCTCTGCTTTTCTTACAGAACATCACTGGCTTTATGGTCGGTCAGAAGTATGAAGCAGAAGGCATCGCCAAACATGGCGCGAAAATGGTGACCGCTGTTGCGTGTGCAGACGTGCCGAAGTTTACCGTGGTTATTGGTGGATCGTATGGCGCAGGCAACTACGGTATGTGTGGCCGAGCTTATGACCCAACCATGATGTGGATGTGGCCAAATGCGCGAATCTCCGTTATGGGCGGCGAACAAGCGGCTGGCGTGATGGCGCAAGTGACCCGCGATATCAAAACGCGCAAGGGTGAAAGCTGGAGCGTAGAGGAAGAAGAAGCGTTCAAACGTCCAATTGCGGAGCAATATCAAGTCCAAAGCCATGCGTATTACGCCAGTGCCCGCCTGTGGGACGACGGGATTATTGATCCGGCGAAAACACGCGATGTTGTCGGCATTGCTCTGTCTGCTGCGCTCAATGCACCAATACCAGACAGTAAATTTGGCATCTTCCGCATGTAGCCGGATGCAAGGTAAACCTTAATTCCTCGCGAATACCGATGTTTATACAAGTATTGGTTAGCGAGCAATGGAATCTCAGACTGAAATGTCAGACATAGGAAGTCACATGACCGGACTACTGCTTGAAAAAGACAGCAATGGCGTTGCCTGGTTGAGCCTGAATCGACCAGAGAAACACAACGCGTTTAATGATGAATTAATTGCTTCACTTATCGAAACCTTGGAACAACTTGAGCGAGACGACTCTCTACGTGCAGTGGTACTCACCGCGCAAGGGAAACACTTTTCTGCAGGTGCGGATCTTGGCTGGATGCAGTCAATGGCCACCAAAACCGAGAGTGAAAACCTGCAAGATGCACAGCAATTGGCGATGCTCCTGCATAAACTGGATACCTTTAGCAAACCAACCATTGCCATGGTGCACGGCGCTGCATTTGGTGGCGCACTTGGGCTTATCTGCTGCTGCGATATCGCTATCGGCACACCTGAAAGCCGCTTCTGTTTGAGTGAAGTGAAACTCGGCTTATTGCCCGCGACCATCGGACCCTACGTAATTCGAGCGATTGGACAACGCCAAAGCCGACGCTACTTTTTGACTGCGGAAATGATCGATGCCGAAACCGCGTTATCGATGAACATTCTTCATCAAATCGATCCCCAGCCAAAAGAGTCGGTCAACCGTATGGTTGAGCACCTGCTTAATAATGGCCCGCAAGCCATGCAGGCTGCAAAAGCACTCTGCTTACGTTGTGACAACCACCCTATCGATCACTCATTAATTGAATACACCAGCCAAGCCATTGCAACCGCCCGCGTGTCCAGTGAAGGACAAGAAGGACTGAGTGCATTTTTTGAAAAGCGCGCCGCCAATTGGAGGAATCATGTTTAAAAGAATACTGATCGCAAACCGCGGTGAAATTGCCTGCCGAATCATTAAAACCGCAAAAAGCATGGCTATCGAGACGGTTGCCGTCTATTCCGAAGCGGATCGCAGCTGCTTACATGTAAAACAGGCGGATTTCGCTGAATTTATCGGCCCTGCTCCGGCGAGTGAGTCGTATCTCGATATCGATGCGATTATCGGCGCAGCGAAAAAGTGGCAAGCCGATGCTATCCACCCTGGGTATGGTTTTCTTTCCGAGAACCCGAAACTGGCGAAAGCGTGCAGCGAAAATGGCATTGTTTTTATTGGCCCTTCCACCAGTGCAATCGAGGCGATGGGCTCGAAGTCGCAAGCCAAAGCCATCATGTCAGAGGCGAACGTACCATTGGTTCCGGGCTATCACGGCACAGACAACAGCATTGAGCACTTATCGGCTGAAGCGGAAAAAATCGGTTATCCGGTCATGCTGAAAGCAACCCAAGGTGGCGGCGGTAAAGGCATGCGAGTGGTCAATAGCGCAGCCGAACTACCGTTAGCCATTGACGGTGCGCAGCGTGAAGCACTTTCAAGCTTTGGCGATAAGCAGCTTCTTGTCGAAAAATGCATATTGCAACCGCGCCACGTTGAAATTCAGGTCTTTGCTGACCAACATGGCAACTGTGTCTATCTTTCTGATCGTGACTGTTCCATTCAGCGTCGTCACCAAAAAGTAGTCGAAGAAGCACCAGCTCCCGCTCTGAGTGATGAACTGCGTAAACAAATGGGTGAAGCCGCGGTTCAGGCCGCTCAAGCGATTGACTATGTAGGCGCTGGTACGGTTGAGTTCTTGCTCGATAGCCGCGGTGAGTTTTACTTCATGGAAATGAATACCCGTCTGCAAGTTGAACACCCTGTCACTGAATTGATCACTGGCGTTGATTTAGTGGAGTGGCAATTCAAAGTTGCGGCTGGAGAGCATTTACCGATCTCGCAATCCGAAATCACCCATAACGGACACTCAATCGAGCTGCGAATTTACGCAGAAGATGCGGACAACGACTTTATGCCGTCGACTGGATGCATTGATTATTTACAAGAACCCATCTCGGATAACAATGTTCGACTAGCTTGTGTGCGTGTTGATAGCGGTGTTACTCAAGGCGATATCATCAGCGAATACTACGATCCGATGATCAGCAAACTGATCGTCTGGGGTCAAACTCGTGACATCGCGCTCAAGCAGCTTAAGCAGGCGTTAACCCACTACCACGTACGTGGAGTAACGACAAACATCGGTTATCTGCATAGCATTATTTCGCAGCCAGCCTTTGCCAACATTGAGCTCGATACTGGTTTCCTCGTCACACACCAGCAAGGCATAAGTGAGCAGCAAAACGTGTCGGATTCTATTTGGCTAACGTTGGCGGCGGTTGCTCGCTGGAATGATCTCACTTCAAAATCAGGTAGCTCAACGTTACCCTCTCCAACCACGCAAGGATTTAGGCTGTCGGTTGACAACGTTTATCGATTTAACTTCACGGATGCCAATGCCAACCATCAAGTACGCTTGCAACAACCATCGCAAGATACAGGGGCTCAGCACCTTAACCACTTCACAGTCCGATGTGGTGAGGAGTTGCATCAGGTCATCCTGCTTGAAAGTGGCAACCCGTTTATCGTCGATATCGATAATGTGCGTTACACCTTTAATGCGCTTAGCGACGAGCACCAGACAACGCTGTTTTATCTTGGTCAGCAACGTACGTTCGCTCATCAACCTAACTTTGACTCTACAAAAGATATAGACGATGAGTTAAGTCCAACCGCGCCACTCAACGGCATAATTTCGGCTGTCATGGTGGCTAAAGGTGACGAAGTGGCGGCGGGCGATCCGCTTTTGGTACTCGAAGCAATGAAGATGGAATACACCATCACGGCTCCGGTAGCAGCAAAAGTCGACGAATTGTTTTATCAGCACGGAGACCAAGTACAACATGGTTCTATCCTGCTGCATTTGGCTTCGTCATCGGATAACGCCAGCGAAGATAAGGAGCTCGAGTATGCTGCCAACGAAAGTTAATATTGTCGAAGTCGGTGCACGCGATGGCCTGCAAAATGAAACGGCAGTGTCGCTGGTCGATAAAATCCGTTTGATCAATCAACTAAGCACCAGTGGTTTAAAACACATTGAAGTTGGGTCTTTCGTCTCCCCAAAGTGGGTACCACAAATGGCCGATTCAGCACAGGTATTTGTGGGTATCACTCGACAGCCTGATGTAGTGTACAGTACGCTAACACCGAACCTAGCAGGGTTAGAACGTGCGCTCGAAAGTGGTGTAAAGCAAATTGCGGTGTTTGGCTCCGCTTCAGAGGCGTTCAGCCAGAAGAACATCAACTGCAGCATTGCGGAGAGCCTAGCCCGTTTTGAGCCCGTTATCGAATTGGCGAACCAGCACAACATTCCTGTGCGCGGGTACTTGTCTTGTACCATGGTGTGTCCATATGAGGGGGACATCATGCCAGAGCAAACTACCAAGGTCGCAAATACGCTGTTTGATATGGGATGTTATGAGATTTCTCTGGGCGATACTGTCGGAAAAGCAACCCCCAATCGCGTTATCTCCATGCTGGATTCGCTGTTAACGCAACTGCCAAAAGACGCATTAGCAGTGCACTTCCACGATACCTACGGGCAAGCACTAGCCAATATTTACCAAGCCTTGTTAATGGGTATCAACACCATTGACAGCGCTGTTGCTGGTTTGGGGGGCTGCCCTTACGCGAAAGGAGCCAGTGGTAATGTCGCAACGGAAGATGTGCTTTATCTGTGTGAGCAGCTTGGCATTGAAACGGGGATTGATCTCAACATTATCAATGAAGCGGGTTGGCAAATTTGCCGTGCGTTAGGTAAACGTCCGTCTTCCAAAGTAGCACTCGCTCTGGGTGATCCGCACAGCTTGTAAAAGACTCCATCCGCGATAAGCAACCAATAAATACAAACGGGCATGCGTAACAACATGCCCGTTTTATTAGGGCCAAATACAATTCACAAAAGCACTAACCAGAGGCGTGCTTTTCAGCCATTTGAGTATGGCGTCCCCACTTCGCAATCATATCGAGTAAATCGCTTTTCTGAACTGGCTTCGTCAGGTAATCATTCATCCCTAGTGCAATACTTTTTTGCTGCTCTTCTTGCATCGCGTGAGCAGAAAACGCCACGATTGGACACCAAGGAAACTCACCGTTTTCCTGTAACTCACGAATGTCTTTTGTCACACCAAAACCATCTTTGTTTGGCATAGAAATATCGGTAATCACCAAATCAGGGGAAAGCTGCTTGTAGAGTTCAACGGCCTCGACACCATCTTCCGCCAACGTCAGTTTCACTCCGGTGTCTTGCAACATTTTTTCAATCAATATTCGATTGATATGGCTGTCTTCTGCAACCAAAAGGTGCAAATTAGAAAAATCTGGATTGTCTTGTGAGGAAAGCGCTCGACGCTTTTGTATTTTGCTAGAAAGCAGAGTTTGCAGTTTATGCTGCGTGACAGGTTGCGGCAGTAAACGATCCCGTTCGCACGACCATGCCAGCCCTTCCTCCATCACGCAAGGGGCGAGAAACAGTACCCGTTTGGCGGCTGATTCTGTCGCATCAAGCTCATAGAGCGCATCTCTATCCTGAGCATTGTTCACGCTCGCGATGATGCGGTCAAAACCGTCCAAATCTCTGCCCAAAGACTGCGCCGCAGACCAATCGTTGCGATGAGTCACCTCGATGCCAATCTCTTTAGCTAAGCGCATCAAGTGTTCCACGCGTGGTTGATAATCATCAATCAACAATAGTCGATTTGCATTCAGTTCTACCGGTTCAGAATGAGGCTGACTTCGTTTAGGCAACTGCAAACTAAAGCTAAAACACGATCCGTTGCCAAAATCCGAACGCACACAAAGCTCACCGTTGTACATGCTGATCAAACGTTTTGAGATTGCCAACCCTAAGCCCGTTCCTTCATGTCGCCTTGTCGCGGAGGTATCGACCTGCTCAAATTTATCCATAATATGAGTTAGCCTGTCTTCAGGAATTCCAATGCCTGTATCGGTCACTGAAAAATCAAAACCGAGCTCACTTTCTCTTACTTTCAGCTGCACATGACCTTCATCCGTGAATTTCACTGCATTGCCGAGCAAGTTAAGTAAGATTTGATTAATCCGACCTTTATCACCGACCACGACCGTATTCATGGCTAATGGTATATCAACCAATAACTTAAGGTTCTTTTTATCCGCTTGATACGCACACAATGCCGTGCAACTCTCTACTAACGAGCGCAAATCAAACTCCTCTTCAACAAGCGTCAACTTGCCTGCTTCAACTTTGCTGTAATCGAGGATGTCGTTAATGATGGTCACAAGGTTATTGGCAGATTTGTGCAGCAGGAGCAATAACTCCCTTGGCTCTCGGCGGTTTTCGTTCTCAAGCAATATCTCGCTGATCCCCATGATCGCGTTCATTGGAGTGCGAATCTCATGGCTCATGTTCGCCAGAAATTCCGACTTGGCTTGCGTGGCTTTTTTCGATTTATCCAATGCAGACGACAAACGCTTCTCCATCTCGCGTCTATCGGTGATGTCACGTTCTACCGCAATAAAACGCAGTAGCTCGCCATTTTCATCAAACACCGGAGACAGCTCTAACTCGACCCAATATGGGCGCCGCGATTTGGTGTAATTGAGTATCTCAACCCTAACCGGGGAATGGCTGCGAACACTTTGCGAGAGCAGCGCGACGGTGTTTGCGTCGGTGTCTTCACCTTGCAGCAGTTCGCCCGGTGATTTGCCAACCACTTCCTCTAACGAATATTCGGTTAACTGCTCAAACGCAGAGTTTACCCAAGCAATCGTGCCGTCAGGATGCGTAATGATGATGGTATCGCGAGCGTGTTCCGCCACCTCGGCAAGCTGAGATATTTTGGCGGATAACTGCTGTTGGGTTTGATGTTCTTGCTGAAGTTTGTTTTGCGCTTGCGCTAAAGAGCGCGACATTTGGTTAAACGCTTCTCCAACGCGCGTGACTTCGTCATTGCCTGAAATAGAAATTTGCGAACCCGGCCCTTGCTGTGAAACCTTGATTACCCCAGTGCGGAGAAGATCCAAACGCTTCATTAAATAGCTGCCTAGCGCAAATGAAAACAGCGCCACCAGCGACATTTCGACAAAGGCAATCACCAAACTCGCATGAGTCGCAAACGAAAGCATTTGATGAACATGCTCGACGTGAACACCCATTTCTACCACGCCAAAAGTCTGATCGCCTAACGTGATTGCTTTCGCCACGTCATAAACACCGTCGCTTGCATCGAAAGGACGAACATTGGTGTCAACGCCTGTATAATCACCTTGAAGCGTAAGTTCGATGCCATCTTGATTGACGATACGGATGTAAGCCAACTTGTGCTCACTTACGACAGAGCGTGCAAAGCTGTCTAAGTACGCCAGATCCGTTGCGATTACCGCGTCTCTCGAAGCTTGAGCAAACACACTCACCAAATTCTGGCTACCAACTTCGAGACTGGTCTCGTTCGAGCTTTTAAACCAGTTGAGGCCACTGATGATAAGTACACCGAGCGCGAGTGCTTCGATGAGTGCAATGCCGATTATCGTTTTTGAACGCAGCGTCATAAAGCGCCCACTTATCTCGAAATGCCCAATTGGACGACGTCTTGCCAATCTTAGTCTTGCGCCAATTGCAATCCATCAATATTGAGTAAAGCGAAGCTCTCCTGTGCTTTGGGATCCTCATTGAGTTGTGAGATCGCCGCTCGCAATGCCAAAGCCATCTCTTCATCTACCTCATTCGAGACTGCAATGGCATGAGGGGTATAACCTGCGGTTGTATAAATCACGCTCAGTTGTTCTTTGGTTTCACTCGGCAAGCTCTCAAAGGTACGCTTCACGCCACCACCAGCGACATACAAGCCTTTCAGAACACCTAAATAGACCGAATCGTGCGAGCCCACATATTTGGGCGTAAATTTGATGCCTTTCTGTTCTAGTTCAGATTGCGTGATGATGGAAGCCGCAAACGCGCGCGGAGCCGGAAAAGCAATCGTCTCCTCTTGCAGATCATCAAGAGTAACTGACTGCCCTTTTCTCGCCACAATAATGCCTGTAATACGCTTGTTCTTCGCTCTTGCTAACGCCGTATAACCCGGAGTTTGGTTCACCAACGTAAAGTGATAAGGATTCATGTACGCGATGTCATATTCTCCAGCCATTAAACGGGCTTCAAAAGTAGGAATATCACGCGCAGTAGCAAATTTGATTTCAACTCCAGCAAGCTCGCCCCAACGTTGCAGTAAGGGTTGCCATTGTTGAACTAATTTGGTGGCCGATTGTTGTGGCACTACACCAAAAACAAGAGAGGGCTGAGCGAAGATGGAAGGCGACAATATGCATAACGTCATAAGCAACGTAAAAATTCGCCTTTTAAACGGCCAAGTCAGCTTCTGCAATTGAGAATTCAACAAAACCACCTCCTTGTGTTTGTCTTCCGTTAAAGATAGATAGCTATTTGAAAGATTGCGAATTAACGCGTTAAATTGCCTCATGTCTCGGATAGGATTTATACTCAAACGAACACCTAAAAATAGGAGCAGTACATGCTTATTACATTTCGTTGTCGTAGCTACGCAAATGTCACGATGTTTGGCGACATTGCATTAGAGATGATCAAAATGATGGGTCACAGCGGCACAGTGCCGGGGTCAATTTCCGCTCAAGATGTTCCTGACGCGCTATCAAAGTTAACTTCTGCTCTATCTGCGAAAAATGCGGCTGAGGAAAACCTCCCTACTGATGTAGATGTAGACGAAAAGGAAGAACAAGTAGAGCCTACGGTAAGCTTAGGGCGCAGAGCGTTTCCACTGATTGAGTTGCTAAAATCAGCAATCAAAGAAGAATGCGAAGTCATGTGGGACAACCAATAACGTCTTCAAACTGGTTTCTAGCGAGGTGAATCCATATTGTGACCGCCTCGCTATCACTACTCGAAGCCAAAATAAGGGCACCTACACCGCTTATCGCCCTATCCGTTTCTCTCCCTAGACAACTTGATTTCCCCATCAATGTGCACATCTCGTTGTGGAAACGCGATTTCAATACCGTGCTTTTCGAAAGCTTCATAGATTTCAAAACGTATGGCACTTGCGACCGTTCGAATCCCGCCTTCAACTGTTGAGTTAATCCAAAAATAAGATTCGAAGATCAAAGCATTATCGCCAAAGTCTTGAAAAAACACATCTGGAGCTGGTGAACTCAGAACTTGCGCTTGCTGCGAAGTCACTTCCGCCATTAAGGCAGCAACCTGTTTGACATCGCTCCCATACGCGACACCGACGATGACCGAGCCACGAACTAATCTGTCGCATAACGTCCAGTTGATCACCACGTTCTCAATCAACTGACTGTTGGGAATGAGCATGTGAACGCCATCGGTTCGTCTGATTCGAGTTGAACGTGTATTTATTTGCTCGACAATGCCTTTGGCGCCCTCGACCTCTAAAAAGTCCCCAATTCGGATTGGCTTTTCACCAATCAAAATCCAGCCACTTATGAAGTTGTTAATGATGTTTTGTGCACCAAAACCGAAGCCGATAGCGATGGCACCAGACAGAAAGGCGAACGCGGTAATTGGCACATTGATCATCGAAAGTGTGGTCATAAAAATAATGGCGAGAGCGATGACAAATAATATCCGTTTAACCAAATGAATGACGTTTGGATCTTTCCCCGATGAGGACATTCTTGACGTAACGGTTTTGATTAAAATTTTGGACAACCATAAAGCGACAATCACCCATGTCGGCACCATCAATATCGCCCACAACGTGATAGGTTGTTCGTTAAAGGTAAACAGCGTTGTTTCTAAAAATGAAATGACCCGTTCGAACATAAAGTGCTCACTCTTGATTCATCGTTGCCAGCAAGCCAGAGCGCATAAGTCTTATATTTTTAGCCCAATCGATAGCGCAAACGGCTCAATTAAGTTCTTCTTATTAACTATATTGTAATCTACGCAAAACGCTTCGAGTGGTTTCCCGCTTTAGCTTCAACACGATTAAGCTATTTAGGGAGCACGTCTTTGTGTACTAAACGAGCCAATCAACCGACTGAATACGCAAGGCAAATCAGTGATAACTTTCTGATTTTTAAGCATCAAATTTTCACTTCGAGTCACTCTCACTTATTATTGTGCACCTTGTTGCAAATAACATTGATGGAATGATTGTTATGTCAGAACTGACTCGGATGCGCTCTGGAGAAACCTATAATTGTCTGGATGAAGAGCTAAAGCTCATGCGCGCCAAAACCGCGCAGCTTGTCTTCCAATTTAACCACGAGCCAAACCCAGATATCCGTAGACAACTATTGGCGGAAATGAGCGTCCAATTAGAAAACAGCGCCTGTATAGAGCCACCGCTTCAACTTACCTACGGTTGCCACTTGTCCATCGGGGAAAACACCTACATCAACTGGGATGCCATTATTCTGGACAATGGACAAGTTGAGATTGGCGCGAACGTCATGATTGGGCCTAGAGTGCAAATTTACACAGCCGCTCATTCACTCGATACACAAAGACGCTTAGCCGGAGATGAGATCGCCAAACCGGTAAAAATTGGCAATAACGTTTGGATTGGTGGGGGCGCAATCATACTGCCAGGCGTGACCATTGGCGATGAGGCCGTCGTCGGCGCTGGCTCTGTCATAACCAAAGACGTTGCGCCGGGCGATCGAGTTGCTGGAAATCCGGCGCGCTCCATTAAACCAAAAAACTGAAAAAAGTCGCTATTTTGCCAAATGATCGCGAATAATGTTGGCAAGCAAATTGAGAGCATGGACGTATTTGTCATTAAGCTTAAAAGAAGCGTTAAGACGAATACAGTGATCGTATTGTTCTGTCAGGCTGAACATCTTTCCCGGTGCGATGCTGATATTATCTTTTAGCGCTTCTCGATATATCTGCAAGCCGTCGATATGCTTGGGAAGCTCTAACCAAATAAAGTACCCGCCGCTTTGGCTTAACACTTTGACTTCTTCAGGTAACAGCTCATTAAGCAGATCCGTCATCTTACTTTTACGTTCAAACAGCTTTTTCCGTAACTGCTTCAAATGCGATTCATAATTGCGGCTTGTTAAATAGTGCACCAATGTCATTTGCACTGGTGCACTCGTCGCTAATGTACTCATTAACTGTAACTTTTGTACCTCTAGCGCCCGCTTTCCCGCCGCGACCCAACCAATACGTAGCCCTGCGATTAATGATTTTGAAAACGAGGAGCACAACATGGTATTGCCCGTGTCATCAAACATTCTTAGTGGGTAAACCGAGTCATTCTCGGCATGCAGTTCGCTGTACACATCATCTTCAATCACTGGCACGTTATATCGCTGTGTCAGCTCAATCAGCTTTTGTTTTTTCTCGTTGGAGAGCGTAAAACCCAGAGGATTTTGGAAGTTCGACATCAGCCAACATGCTTTCACATCGTGTGTTTGCAGCGCTCGTTCCAATGAATCTAGGTCAATACCCGTGACTGGGTCTGTTCTTACCGAGAGCGCTTTCAAACCTAACCGCTCTAAGGATTGCAATGCGCCATAGAATGCAGGCGACTCCACAACCACCCAATCTCCCGGTCTTGTGCAGGCTTGCAAACTGAGCGTTAACGCCTCCAGCGCGCCTGCCGTAATGACAATTTCATCGGGTGAAATTTCAATGCCTTTCGCAGCATAACGCTTCGCGATGATGGTGCGTAATTGTTCGTTTCCCGGAGGTAAGTTATCAAAGGTGGTGGAAATCGGCATATTGCGAGCGGCTGCGCTCATCGCCCGATTCACGTGATAGCGTGGATACAAACTTGGATCTGGATAGGCAAAGCCAAAATTGATCATGGATGGATTTTTACTCGCCTGCAGAACATCAAAGATAAATTCATTGATGTCTACCTGCTCTGTCCACGAAACCGCGGCTGGCGCTTGGGGTTCATTTGAACTCTTAATATTGGGAGCGACTCGGTAACCAGAGCGCGGCTGTGAGGTGACCCAGCCTTGAGATTCCAGAATTTGATAGGCATGCAACACCGTCATCAAGCTCAAACCCAAGTGTTCAGATTGGCGACGCAGAGAAGGCAGCTTGTCACCCGGATGCCATATCCCCGATTTTATCTGCCTTTTAAGCTGTTCCACTAACTCTTGATACTTCGCCAAACGCAAATCCCCCTCCATAAAGCTGAATTCAAAATAATAACACTTCAATATTTAATCTGTTATAGGTTTATAGTCACTGTCTGTACCTACTTCCCTCATTCCGCTCCTTTTAAAATAGCTCTCTCATAAAACTTAAAAGATCAAAGGAAGTTTAATGTTTGGCCTCGACGCATTTATGCTTGCACGGATACAGTTCGCCTTTACGGTATCCTTTCATATTATTTTCCCCGCTATCACCATAGGTTTGGCCACCTATCTCGCCGTGCTGGAAGGCTTATGGCTAAAAACACGTAATCCCGATTACCAAAAGCTCTATCACTTCTGGTCGAAAATTTTTGCAGTTAACTTTGGGATGGGTGTTGTATCTGGTCTTGTCATGGCCTATCAATTCGGCACCAACTGGAGTGGTTTCTCCGACTTCGCTGGTTCTATCACTGGCCCATTACTGACTTATGAAGTGTTAACGGCTTTCTTTCTCGAAGCTGGATTTCTTGGCGTGATGCTGTTTGGTTGGCGTCGCGTCGGCGAAAAGCTGCACTTTTTTGCAACCTCGATGGTGGCGTTAGGCACGATCATTTCGACGTTCTGGATTCTCGCCTCCAACAGTTGGATGCAAACGCCACAAGGCTATGAAATTGTCGACGGACGTGTGGTGCCAACCGACTGGTTTGCTATCGTTTTCAATCCTTCATTTCCTTATCGTTTGGCGCACATGAGCGTCGCGGCTTTTGTCAGTTCAGCACTCTTTGTAGGCGCGTCAGCCGCTTGGCACTTATTGAGAGGCAATCAATCGACTACGGTAAAAACGATGTTTTCGATGTCGCTCGGGATCTTAGTGTTCCTTGCGCCACTCCAAGCCGTGATTGGCGATGTACACGGGCTAAACACCTTGGAATACCAGCCCGCCAAAATTGCCGCCATCGAAGGACATTGGGATAACAGCAATGGCAAACCAACCCCATTGATTTTGTTCGGCATGCCAAACATGGAACAAGAACGCACAGACTATGCCTTAGAAATTCCTGTTCTAGGAAGTTTGATCCTACGCCACAGTTTAACTGAGCCAATCCCGGCGCTGAAAGACTTCCCGAAAGAGGAACGACCGAACTCACCTATCGTCTTTTGGTCATTTCGAATCATGGTCGGGCTAGGACTTCTGATGATTTTTCAAAGCTTCTACAGCATGTGGTTACGAAAAAAGAACACGCTTTATACCTCGCGTTGGTTCCTCAAGTTTTCATTATTTATGGGGCCATCTGGTCTTATCGCAATACTCGCTGGCTGGTTTACGACTGAGGTTGGTCGGCAGCCTTGGGTGGTGTATGGCGTACAAAAAACGCGTGATGCGGTTTCTGCACACGGAGACCTACAAATGAGCATCAGCCTGCTGTGTTTCCTTGTTGTGTACAGCTTGGTGTTTGGTTTTGGGTATTACTACATGATCCACCAAATCAAGAAAGGCCCCGATGCAATCGAACACGATGAGCACGACATGACGACCGTTTCAGGCCGCATCTAGAATTTGTCACAAAGTTAAGGTAGAGAATATGCATTTTGATTTATCCGTGATTTGGTTCGCGATCATCGTTTTTGCCACTTTGATGTACATCATCATGGATGGCTTCGATTTGGGTATTGGAATACTGATGCCCTTCATCAAGGATGAAAAACAAAAAGACGTCATGGTCAACAGTGTCGCGCCAGTTTGGGACGGCAACGAAACTTGGATTGTGCTAGGAGGCGCATCTCTATTTGGCGCTTTTCCGATGGCTTACGCGGTGATTATTGAAGCGCTAACCATCCCTTTGACGTTGATGTTGATTGCTTTGATCTTTCGTGGCGTCGCATTTGAGTTTCGCTTTAAGGCATTGGAAAACCACTTAAAGTTCTGGGACCGCTCTTTTATGATCGGCTCGATTTTAACCACGTTTTTCCAAGGCATCGTCGTTGGCGCGGTAATTCAGGGCTTTGCGGTGGAAAACCGCGTCTTCGTAGGTAGCCAATTAGACTGGCTCAGCCCTTTTCCCATCTTTTGTGGTTTGGGTTTAGTCGCAACGTACGCGCTACTCGGTAGTACATGGCTCATCATGAAGACGGAAGGTGCACTGCAAAACACGATGTATCGCTTCACTAACAAAACACTACTGGCGATGATCTCCGCATTAATCATTGTGAGCGCTTGGACCCCACTTGCTTACCCTGCCATTGCGGAAAGATGGTTTTCTCTGCCTAATTTGTTCTACTTACTGCCGGTACCTGTCATTACTGGACTGGTCTGTTTGAAGATTGCCGACTCCGTAAAAAAGCGAAAAGAGCGCAGCCCTTTCGTGATGGCATTGGTGATCGTGATTCTCGGGTTCGCTGGGCTTGGCATCAGTATCTGGCCAAATATCATTCCTCCTAACATATCGATATGGGAAGCAGCGGCTCCTGCAAGCAGTCAGCGCTTTATGCTCGTTGGAGCGGTGATCATCATCCCGATCATTCTGGCTTACACCTTTTGGAGTTACTACGTCTTCTCCGGAAAAGTGAAAGAAGACGAAGCGTACCATTAACGAGTTGGCAAGGAGTGAGTATGAAAATCAAAAATTGGTGTCGCCAATGGGCTTGGATGGTTGGGATCTGGGCGGCCAGTGTGCTAGCTCTGGGGTTCGTATCAATGCTGTTTCGCGTCATGATGACCGCTGCAGGGTTAAAATCTTAGCTCGGCACTTATAGGACAATCAAAAAATCGACCGCCTCCGGTTCTTGGTCAGAGCTAGAGGCGTTTAAAGTTAAGTGCGACTTTTTACGTGTGCAGACAATACGATAGTAGATTCTGAACCACGAGCCACTTCAAAATAACCACCAGCACGAGATAGCTGACGAGCCGTCAATTTTTCTTTGCCCAGCTTTTCAAACCAATAAGGCGCTAATGAGCACTGAGCCGAACCTGTGGCAAGATCTTCTGAAATACCGATTTTAGGTGCAAAGTAACGCAGCACATAGCCACTATCAGAACTTTGAGCCGTCACGATGACAGCATGAAACTCATCAATTTTAATCAGCTCATCAAAGTTAGGATGATAGCAAACAACATCATCTTCGGATTCGAGAACAACAACCAAATCACGCGTTGTAAAAGCATCTACGGGGCGATTTGAGAAGCCTGAAATATCCAAGGGGATGGCATGAGGCTTGGCTTGCCAACTTGGCATCACGATCCTGTACATTCCACCCAGTTCAGAAACAGTAATATGACCATGCGAACTTTGAAGAATGACCTCATTCCGATGATATTTAGAAATGAGCGCGGCTCCTGCGCCTAAACTCCCATGTCCGCATAAGTTGATTTCCCCTGCTAGAGTAAACCAACGAATGTGGTAGTCACTGCCAGACTTAACCACAAATGATGTGACAGGTTGAGCGACCTGATGAGTGATTTGAAGTAACTCAGAATCACTCAGCCAGTGATTTAGTTCGACAACGCCACAAGGGTTACCTTGAGCCAACTCATCACAAAATACATCATATATTTGCGCTTTAATCATCCACCATCCTTGCGGTTTAATAACACGTTAAAAAATATAAAAATAAAAGCGTTAGAGACTCCTAACGCTCACTTTCAATGTTGCTTGCAAGCAGCTAAACCTGCCTTTCCGAGAGTACTTCTTTAAAGGCAAACATGCCATTTAATGCAGCTAGAAATCCTGCGTAAACAGACATTTGTATGATCACTTCTTTGATCTCTTCTTCCGTGCAACCAACGTTTAGCGCAGCGTGTAAATGCACTTTAAGCTGTGGAGTACAGTTCCCCATCGCCGTCAATGCGGACACCGTAGCGATCTCTCGCGATTTTAGATCTAGCCCTTCACGGGTGTAGATGTCGCCAAACGGGTACTCAATCGTGAACTTTGCTAAATCAGGGCAAATGTCGTTCAGGCTTTCGATAACTTTTTGGCCAGCCTCTCCATCGATTTTTGATAACTGCTCTAACCCTGTTTGAAATCGCGTATTTTCCATTTTGTGTGCTCCTTTGAGTGAATACCCGCACACCTTACAAGTTAGAGTGAACTCTAAGTCAACGTACTTTTCCGCTTTTATACAGATCTATTTTTTCTTCTAATCGTTTCAGATGCTCATTTTGTTGTCGGATATGTTCGATTAAATTATCTCGATGAACTTCCAAAAGCTTTTGTCTGTCAGCAGTCGTTTGCGAGCCAATCTCCCTCAATGAAGCATATTCTTGAATATCTTCTAACGGCATTCCCGTCTCTTTCAGCCGCTTGATGAAGTTGACCCAATCAATATCTCGATGGGTGTAGACACGGTGCCCACTGCTATTTCGGTGGACATGTTTCAGTAAGCCAATTTTTTCATAGTATCGAAGCGTGTAAGACGACAACCCAACTGCGTTGGAAAACTCTTTCATATTCATTATTTTTACCGAAGATTATCCCTTCCTGTGACCACAAGTAATGTAACCACACTATGGATAACCTTTGCAAAGCAAGCAGTCTAGTTTCTTACCGATGTTGTTAAGACTATAAATAGTCGTCTACTTTTATTGATGTAAACCCTTTAGTAAGGCAACTGTAGAGATCGGCGATACGAACTAAGGGACGAGAATGACGTAGCAGTTCTTGGGCGTGTGCCGACAAAGGAACACATCATGAGTGAGAACGAAAAAAACAAACCGCAAGGGATCTATAAATATTATGAAAACAATCCCAAATCTGCGGATGAGAAAGTCTTTGGACGAGTCAGCTACCCAGACAGGCGCGGTTTTCTAAAAGGCGCTGGTTTAGCGACCATGGCCGCCGCGCTTGGTGGATTTATCCCATTCCATCGCAATATGCCGGCTGGCATCATCCCCGCAGCTTTTGCAGAGGGTCTTGATGACGTCATGATCGAAGGCAAAGACGGTTTAACGGTGCTCAACGACAGACCGATGAATGCAGAAACCCCACCTCATTTGTTGAATGACGACGTAACTCCAACTCGACGCCATTTCATTCGCAACAACGGTATTCCACCAGCAGACGTGAACCCTGAAACTTGGACGTTGACCATTGATGGATTGGTCGACAAACCAATGTCGCTGTCGATTGCCGATCTCAAAAAGAACTTCGATGTCGTAGAACAACAACTGGTCGTTGAATGTGGCGGTAACGGCCGTGCTTTCTTTGATCCCAAAGCATCCGGTAATCAATGGACTTACGGCGCTGTGGCTTGCTCCAGTTGGACAGGCGTTCGCTTGGCCGACGTGCTCAAAGCCGCAGGCGTAAAAGACGGAGCCATTTACACCGCGCACTATGGTGCCGACAAGCATCTTTCAGGCAAAGAAGGCAAGTTACCAATTTCTCGTGGCGTACCCATCGCTAAAGCCATGAGCAGTGAAAATCTCATCGCCTTTGCCCAAAACGGCGAAGCACTTCACCCTATGAATGGCGCGCCATTGCGTTTAGTGGTTCCAGGTTGGCCGGGTTCTTGTTCGCAAAAATGGCTCACTCGTATTCAAATTCGCGATCAAATACACGATGGACCAAAGATGACTGGCACTTCCTATCGAGTCCCTAACCGACCTGTCGCCCCGGGAGAAAACGTGGCGAAAGAGGATTTCGAGATCATAGAGCGCATGCCAGTAAAATCTCTCATCACCTCTCCGCAAACCAACACAGAAGTCAATGGCAATGAAATCGCCATTCGCGGACATGCTTGGTCTGGCGACCGAAAAGTGACCAAAGTGCAGATTTCGATTGATTTTGGCGCAACATGGATGGATGCCGACCTCGCAGCTCCTGCTAACGACGGTGCTTGGCAAACGTTCAATGCTAAGGTGAAGTTCCCTCAAGCGGGTTACTACGAAGTGTGGGCGAAAGCGACTGACGATCAAGGCGTCAGCCAGCCTTTTGCCATCGCATGGAATCCGAAAGGTTACCTCAACAACACTTTCCACCGCATTGCATTGATTGTACGAAGCTAAAGAGTCTGTAGCAGAATGGTGAGAAATTAGGGGACATAACACGGTGAGAACAAAACAACCATCAGAGCGGGTACTCCCGCTCGCTTTCACCCTTTTGGCTTTGTTGAGTGACCCTGTACTTGCGAATAACGACGAGTTGATTGCAGCAGGCGAGAAGCAAGCCATGGTTTGTAAAGCCTGCCATCAATTTGAGCCGAATGGCGTAACGGTGGTTGGCCCGCCCTTATGGGGGCTAGCAGAACGCAATATCGCCAGTTTTGAGGGCTTCAATTACAGCGACGGAATTAGACAACATCAAGGAAAGTGGGACACTGAAAAGTTGAACGCATTTTTATCCGATCCGAATGACTTCGCGCCAGGAACCAACATGGTCTTCCCTGGCGTAACAGATCCCGGTGCGCGCGCGGCTATCATTGCATGGCTTACAACGAAAAACCCGACACCACCCAATTGGAATATGACGTCATCAGGATTGGAGGTTAAATCGCCAGGTGATGGGATATTAACGCCGGGAGAGAATATGGAGCTCGTCGCTGCAGTCTGCTCAGCCTGTCATTCGTTACACATGGTCACACAACAAGGACTAAGCCGCCAAAGATGGGATGAAACCCTCGACTGGATGATTGAGGAGCAAGGAATGGAAGATTTATCAGGCGACGACCGAGAAGCCATTCTAGAATACCTTTCTACCTATTATGGGGGGTAACCAAACGTCAGCGGCTATCGCTATTTGATTATACGAGACTCAACCTGTCCTTGGACAAAGTGAAGTTCAGCGCGACCGCCAGTTATAGTAAGCGACTGCGACCCATTCCATACATTTACGTCGTTTTGCGAAATACTAAATGTATGGAAAGTACATCGACTCGCAATCACAAAACTCCACCGCTACTTGGGGGTTAAACTCTCAAGTCCGCTTGTATCGACTCCTTCTAATGCATGTTTTTCAAGAAGATATGTCTCTGAGCGCTCATTGGCTTTGCGTTGTTCAATCAGCTTTTGCTGCTCTATTGTTATTCGGGTTTGACGCTCAATTGCTTCCTGTTCACTCTCACACTGTCTGAATCCATCAGACCAACCTTGAGCATACTTTTTATCAGAGTTAAATCGGGAAATGTCTTTCTTAAATTCATCAAACAAGCTTCCAGCCGCTTTGTATCCACTGTGACACCCGTCATCAAAACCCTCTGCATATTGAACAGGAAACCCTTTGGCCACCATATTGTCTTTCGTGCTTGCGCAGCCTAAAAGCCCCAAAGTGAATAAAGAGATAACGAACACATTACATTTAGACATTATTTTCATGAAGAATACCTTCGTTTAGCATGGGCAATCAGATTAAAGTCTAGGCAATGGAGTTCGAGGATAGCAAGGTGTCTATTCGGTATCATCTATGTCTCCATATCTAATCCAAAAATGAGTCAACTACCAAACTACTAATAGGTAATTGGACAACTAAAGATCACCAACAATGTTAGATTGAATTACCATGGCCTCATTTCTTCTGCCACACCATCCACTGTTCTTTGCCTTTGAAGACATCAACGCTGTCGGTAACGGGTGCGCTTTCGATTAGGTGGAAGTTGGCCGCTAGCTTTTGTTCAATCTCTCCGCTACGCAAACAAAAAGGAGGAAAACGCGATCGGTAGTCGTCGCTGATAACAAAATACCCCACCAGCAAGCCATTACTTGGTAGCAAACGTTCGATCATTGCAAAATACTCATCCCACATCTCTCTCGGCAGTGCGGCTAAAAAAGCGCGTTCATAAATCACATCAAACGATCGGGAAAAGTCCGCACTAAATACATCCCCAAACATCACTTTATCTTGATATTGACCAAGCTGAGATTTCGCAAGGTTGACAGCTTCTGCGCTGTAATCCATCGCGATAACGTCATGTCCGCAATCGACAAAATGCGATACTTCATAAGCTGCGCCGCAGCCAGGGATAAACACCGAGTGAGCCTTGTCAGCAATGCGTTTTAAGTAGTGCTTCAGCTCGTTTGGCGTTTGGTTACGATCCCAAGGCATCGTGCCGTTGAAAAACAGCGCATCCCAAAATTGTTCATTGATGATTGGTGAATCTTTGCTTTTCATCGTTCTTGTTCTCGCTTACATGCACACATTCAACAAAAGCATTCACTCATAAAAAGAAAGGGATACGCGATGAATCTCGGTATCCCTTTTTCGTTGATAGCCTAGCATTAAATGCCTAGTGTTGATGTTTAACGTTGTTAATGACGTGACTCTTCTTATTATTCATTTAACTGCGCAAATCATTGATCAAGGGCTGATCCGCATCGTTTCCGACAAACTGAACATTGCCTTTCAGTTTGGTGACGGATTGAAGTGTCGCTTGAATGTCCTCTGCCGATACATGTACATCATGACAACAGAATGTGATGGCATCGTTGAAGCCATCGCGCTCAATTTTCAAGGAGCCTTTAATATCGTGGCGACGACAGACTTCTTGGATCTGATGCGGATAAACAAACAGACCTTTGACTTTTACCGCCGAATCCGCACGACCCATCCAGCCCTTTATTCGCGCATTTGTCCGTGGCGAATCGGAGCCAGCGTCTAAATAAGCCGATAAATCTCCCGTTGCATAGCGAATCAGCGGAAACTTGTCATCAAGTGAGGTAACGACCACTTCTCCGACTTCTCCCGGTTGGACTGACGTACCGTCGGGATCAACGATTTCGACAATAATATCTTCAGCAATCACTAAGCCTTGCTCACCAGCAACTTGATACGCAATCAAACCAAGCTCGGCACTCGCGTAGGCTTGAAATACAGCAATGCCTTTGTCCGTAAACGCCTGTTGCATGTCTGCGGTGACGGCTTCACCAGAAACTAACGCTTTGGTAAAGCTAGGTAACTCGCCGTATTGCTCTTGGTATTTCTGTAACAACGTCAACAAATAAGATGGCGTTCCCGTGTAACCCGTCGGCTGAAGCTGTTTAATCGCTTCAATCTGTGCTTCAGTATTGCCAACACCTGCCGGAAATACCGCGCAACCACACGCTCTAGCACCGCCATCCATAATGAATCCACCCGGAGAGAAGTGATAAGAGAGCGTGTTGTGGACTAAATCACCACGGCGAAATCCTGCGGCATGAAACGCGCGTCCCATACGCCAGAAGTCCGATTCATCCGTTTGCGCCTCATACAACGGTCCCGGAGATTGAAATACACGCGCCATCTGGCCGATTGCAACGCTGTTTAAACCACCAAACGGCGGCTTGAGTTGCTGCTGGCTTGGGACATTGAATTTGCGAGTGATCGGAAACTGGGCGAGCCCTTCACGGTTACTTGCGATTGAGGCGTCGATATCTGCGAAGATGTTGCCGTAGTGCTCGCTGTTCGCTTTTGCGTTTTCAATCAGTGTCGGCAGACGTTGAAACAACGATTCTTCTCTCTCAGCGGGAGATAAAGACTCTTTTGCATCGAATAATTCGTTCATCTCTGCTCCTTACAACCAGCGCTTACGACGTTTGTAAGACTTAAGATTCTTGAAGCTCTTGCGCTCTTCATCGCCGCCACCCAGATAGAACTCTTTCACGTCTTCGTTATTAAGCAGCTCGTGCTTACTGCCATCGAGCACAATCTTGCCTGACTCCATGATGTAGCCGTAATCGGCGGCATGCAGCGCAAAGTTTGCGTTCTGTTCCACCAGCAACATGGTAATGCCTTGGTCTTTGTTGATCTTCTCGATGATGCTGAACACTTCCTTCACCAACAGTGGTGAAAGCCCCATCGACGGCTCATCAAGTAAGATCATTTTCGGGCGCGCCATCAATGCGCGGCCAATAGCCAACATCTGCTGCTCACCGCCCGACAAATAGCCCGCGAGACCAGTTCGTTCTTTGAGTCGAGGGAAGTAATCAAACACCATTTCGATGTCTTTCTCTACTTCGTTGTCGTTGCGGGTAAACGCACCTAAACGAAGGTTCTCGATAACCGTCATGTCTTCGACAATTCGACGCCCTTCCATCACTTGGAAAATACCCGAACGGACAATCTCTTCTGGGCTTTTGTTGTCGATACGCTCGCCCATGAAGGTAATTTCACCGCGAGTCACTTCACCATCTTCGGTTTTTAACAAACCCGAAATGGCTTTTAGTGTGGTCGATTTACCTGCCCCGTTCGCGCCTAACAGCGTCACGATTTGACCTTTAGGTACTTCAAGGCTCACGCCACGCAGAACCAAAATAACTTCGTCGTAGACCACTTCGATGTTGTTTACCGAGAGTAAGATCTCCGCTGGTTCTATATCCCTTGCTAATTCACTCATCAAGCCACTCCTTGTGCAGGGGAAGGGATGATGTATATCGCATCCCCTCACCTGTTCTTGTTTTGTTGTTAGTAACCTAGCCAATCGTCACGGCGTGACAATGTCACCTGAGACACTTTCTTGATGTCTACTGCACCGCCTTGGTTGTTACCCATAAACACGTTTACGGTGGTTGTGCCGCGGTGATCTTCTGGTTGCCAGTTAGCAGGAATACACACGCCCTCTAGACCTTTTGGAACCCAGTTTTTGTGAACGTACATGCCTTTCTTGATGTTTTCACCCGTAATGCCGCCGTTGTCCTTCGCCCATTCCATCGCTTCTTTCATGTAAAACGCTGAACAAACGCCGCGAATGTAATGGTGAGTTCGGAACTCTCCCGGCTCAGATTCAGACAGTTTGGAGATTTGCTGAACCAGCTTCATGCCTTCGCTATCGTCGCCCCAGAATGCCGTCATACCTGGGAACACGTAATCTTTCAGACCGTCACCTGCCGCTTCAATTACGGGTTTATCACCACCCCAGATATTCGCCATGTACTGGAATTCCGTGCCAACCGTGTTACATGACTTCACTAGTGAAATGACTGAGCCACCTAGGTTCGCGATGTAACCGTAGTTGGTGCCGGATTCTTTTAGCGACAAACATTGCGCTTTGAAATCACCCGGTTTGAGTGAGACAACCACAGGATTTTGTACTTCAAAGCCCAGCTCTTTGGCGTATTCCGCACACGCGTCTTTTGGTGCATTTGGGAACGGATGGTTATCACCAATGTGAGTAAATTTAGGTGCCGTGGTATTGCCTTTTGATTCCCAATCCTCTTTCGCCCATTTCACCAATGCACGACAGGCATCTGAGTAAGAAGCGCCATAGAAAAAGTTGTAGGGAGCAGGCTTGGCTGTTTTCGGGTTTTTGCCCGTAGGGTCCGTTAAGTGGCCCGAGTAAGATGCCGAAAATACCGGCACTTTGTCTTTGGTTACGAATGAGATCAGCGCTTCGGTATCTGCTGTGCCCCACCCTTGCATCGCGACCATGTTTTTACGCGCAACCCAACGTTTGTAGTTAGAAATCGCCACTGGCACTTTGTACGCCATGTCCACCGTTTCAAATTCCAGTTCGGTACCGTTGATGCCACCATTTTGGTTGATCCACTGCAGCGCATCTCGCACGCCAGAGCCGTAAGGCTTGCTCACATAAGCAGTAGGCCCAGAGAAGTCCACCAGATGCCCGACAAATACAGAATCTTTTGCCCAAGATGCAGTAGTAAACAGCGCCGAAGATAGCACCAACGTTGTCGCTAAATGTCCTTTGTTCATAACTCGTTGTCCTTGTTATTTAGGTATATTCCACTTAAGTACACGTTAATAAGAAAACGGATAGTGTTTCCAATATGCTCGAATTTGTTGCCAGCGATGCGACAATCCTTGAGGTTCAAAAATCAGGAACAGCATGATGACCAAACCAATCGCCATTTCTTTGAAGTAAGCAAGCCCATCAATGAACGACGTGTTATCGCTAAACGCAGCTAGCCCCGTCACACCAAACTCTAAAACCTCCGGTAGCAACACGATGAAGATCGTGCCCATCAATGTACCTTTCACCGATCCCAGACCACCGATGATGATCATCGCGAGGAACTGAATAGACATCATAATGGTGAAGCCTTCGGCAGAAACGAACCCTAAGTAATGCCCGTAGAGCGCGCCGCCGATGCCTGCATAAAACGCACACACTCCAAAAGAGAGCAGACGATATTTAGTCAGGTTGATACCCATGATTTCAGCCGATAGGTAATGATCGCGTACCGAAACAAACGCACGACCATCACGAGAACGGATGAGGTTGGAAGCCCATAGATACATAAAGATCAGCGCAAACAGTGCAACATAGAAGAAGCTTTCATCGGTCGAGAACTCGAAGCCAAACAGGTTGATTGGGCTGGCACTCGCACCGTATGAACCACCACTGAACCACTCCGCGCGAGCAAAGAAGTCTTCCAAAATGAACTGCGCGGCTAAAGTTGCAATCGCAAGGTACAAACCTTTGATTCGCGCGGCTGGCAAGCCAAAGAGCATCCCGACGATCATGGTCAAGTAACCCGCGAGCGGAATGGCAAACACCACCGGAATGTTGAACTGGTTGTTCAGCCAAGCCGATGCAAACGCGCCAAAGCCAAAGAACGCACCGTGACCTAGAGATATTTGTCCGGTAAAGCCGACCAAAATGTTCAAACCAAGGGCCGCAATACCGAGGTACGCAATCTGAATAAACAGGTTGAGGAAGTAAATATCCAGTACCAGAGGTGCGGCCAGCATGGCGATCACACCCGCTATCGCTAGGCTTCTGATGGTTTTGGTTTCAAAAATTGGCGTATCACTTTTGTATGTGGTTCGAAAATCCCCACATGGGCGCATGCTAAGTTGAGCCATAGTATTTCTCCTTAAATACGCTCAATATCTTTGGTACCAAACAGGCCGTATGGCTTGAAGGCAAGAATGATTAACAGCACATAGAACGGTGCGATGTTGTAAAGGTTACCGACTTGCAGATATTGGCTATCAAAGAACTCAGCCAAGTTCTCCAGCACCCCGATGGTGATACCACCGACGATTGCACCAACCACGGAATCCAAGCCACCTAAAATAACCGCTGGGAACACTTTGATGCCGATGATAGATAACGCGTCTGATACGCCATTTACGATCCCGATAACAATCCCTGCTGTCGCGGATACCATCGCCGAAATAGCCCAACTGATGGCGAACACTTTCTTGATGGAAATGCCAAGACTCTGGGCGACCTGCTGGTTAAATGCGGTCGCTCGCATCGCCAAACCCATTTTGCTGAATTTGAAGAACCAGTAGAACGCGCCCATGATGATCATCGAGAAGATCAAACTGAGGATGTAAGCAAATTCCACGTTCAAACCACCAATATTAACGACGTTAGTTTCGAATACCTGTGGGTACGACACCGCAGACACACCAAACATCCATTTCATCAGTGCTTGGAAGAACATCGACAAACCAATCGTCACCATGATCACCGAGATGATCGGCTCACCAATCAACGGCCTGAGCACAATGGTTTGCACGGCGATACCAAACACCATCATAAAGGCGAGAGTGAGTAAGAAGCCGACGAAAAACGGCAGTTGCAGATGAACCAATGCAGCCCAACACACCCACGCGCCGATCAGAAGAAACTCACCCTGAGCAAAGTTCACCACCTGAGTTGATTTGTAAATCAGTACAAAGCACATGGCGACCACGCCATACAACATGCCGACGATCACGCCATTAATGACTAGTTGCAGTAATAAATCCGTATTCACTATGCGATCCTCCGTTGTTCGCTATCCACCAGTGTCAGCTCATGTTGAATAAGCGTTTCTATCACCAGCGACGTTTGAATGCGTGTCTTGGTTCCATCCTGATAAGTGATCACCGTATCGACGTCCACAGTCGGCGCGGCGCTGTAAATGGTTTCGATGATGTCACCGTATTTCTCGGCAACCACACCACGACGCACTTTACGTGTACGAGTTAGCTCGCCGTCATCCGCGTCCAGCTCTTTATAAAGCAGAATGAATTTGCTGATTTTCTGTGCGTCTGGCAGCGATTCATTCACTTTCAGCACTTCTTCACGAATCGCTTGATAGACTTCAGGTTGAGAAGAAAGGTTGGTGTAGTTGGTGAATGCAATGCCCTTTTGCTCTGCCCACTTCGCGACGATCGCGTAACGAATACAGATAATTGCGGAGAGCCAAGGTCGGCCTTTACCCACCACCACCGCTTCTGCGATAAATGGCGAGAACTTGAGTTTGTTTTCAATGAACTGCGGAGAGTAACGGTCGCCATGGCTGGTTTCCGACATGTCTTTCAAACGGTCGATAACGACTAAGTGACCAGAATCTTTAAAGTAGCCCGCATCGCCTGTGTGCATCCAGCCGTCTTGCACATCTTCATCGTACGCCGCTTGGTTATTGAGATAGCCGGTAAACATGCCAGTACTTTTCGCGATGATCTCACCCACCCCGTTGCTGTCTGGGTTGATGACTTTCACGTCTGCATTGTCAAACGCAACGCCGACTGAATCGTAATCCACGTCATCGGCTTGGTGTACGGTGTACGCGCCACACATTTCGGTCTGACCATAAAGCTGCTTAAGTGGCACACCGATCGCTTGTAGGTAACGGAAAGTATCTGGCCCCATTGCCGCACCACCGGTAGCCGCAGAAGACAGATTCGAGAAACCTAAACGGTCGCGTAGAGCGCGTAGAAGAATCCATTCGGCCAGCTTAGAACGCTTGCCCTGATCCAGCGCTTTGTTCGCTAAGCTCATGCCCAGTTTGTACATCTTCTGCTTAAACGGTGTGGAATCCATCATGCGTGCAGACACGTCTGCCACAATGTTTTCCCACACGCGCGGTGCCAGTAACACGAAGTTCGGGCCAATCTCGCGTAAGTCCGACATCATGGTCTCTTGCTCTTCAACAAAGTTGACGATTTGACGAGAAATCAACGCCTGACCAACCACATACACCTGCTCCATGATCCAAGGAAGAGGAAGAACAGAAACGTAATTGTCGCCTGGAGAACGTGGGTCCGCACGCAAGTAAGCCGCACAGTGATCTAAGAACGTGCCGCTGTGAAGTTGCGCCAATTTCGGTTTTGAGGTCGTACCCGAAGTAGTACAAAGAATCGAGAGATCACTGCCTTTGGTTGCGGCAACCATATTGAGATACTTATCTGGGTCCGCTTTATCGATCAGCTGACCTTTTTTGTAGACCTGCTCAACATCGATCAGTCGCGGATCATCGTATTTGCGCATCCCGCGTGGATCGCAGTAAATAATGTATTCCACACTTGGAATTTCATCCCCAAGCTCAAGAAGTTTGTCGCATTGCTCTTCATCTTCGGCAATCACAACTTTGGCTTTGGCGTAGTTGATTAAGTACGCCACTTCTTCATGCATGGAGTCTTGATAGATACCCAATGAATAGCCTTTGATCGCGTGCGCAGCCAGTTCACCCCACACCCATTCAGGTCGGTTGTCGCCTAAAAGCCCCACAACATCTTGCTCGCCGATGCCTAAATCTTGTAGCGATAATGCCATCCACTTGACTCGGTTTTCGTAATCCTGCCAAGTAAACTCTCGCCAAATACCGAACTCTTTCTCACGCATTGCCACTTGCTCTGGCCAGTGCTTGGCATTGTGCTGCAACACTTTTGGAAAGGTATCTAAGCTGGTTATATCTGCCCAATCATTATGTTGCTGTGCCATTATGCACTCTCCTCTAATGTCGGTAGTTCTTCACCCAAATAAGCCTGTTTCACGTGTGGGTTCGCCATCACTTCTTCCGGTTCGCCCATGGCAATGTGTTTACCAAAATCCAAAACCAACACGCGATTGGAGATATCCATCACCACGCCCATGTCGTGTTCGATCATGATGATGGTGATGTCGAGTTCTTCGTTCAGATCCATGATGTAACGTGCCATGTCTTCCTTTTCTTCAAGGTTCATACCGGCCATCGGCTCATCGAGTAAAAGAAGTTTTGGTCTTAACGCTATTGCGCGCGCAAGCTCGACACGTTTACGTAAACCGTAAGAAAGCGTGCCAGCGGTGGCTTTGCGGATGTGTTGGATTTCAAGAAAATCGATGACATCTTCCACGTATTTGCGGTGTGCCATCTCTTCTTTTTGCGCGTTAGAGAACCAGTAAAGCGGGCCTGTCACGAAGTTATTTTTCAACAGGTGGTGTCGGCCAACCATGATGTTGTCGAGCACAGACATGTGTGAAAAGAGGGCTAAGTTTTGGAAGGTTCTGCCCAGACCTAACTCAGCGCGTTGGCTCGGGGTACGTTTGGTTACGTCGCTTCCAGCAAAGATGACCGAACCTTTGTTCGGAGTGTATCGGCCAGAGATGCAGTTGAGCATCGAGGTTTTACCAGCACCATTGGGACCGATGATTGAGAAAATTTCCTTCTCGTTCACATGGAAGCTCACGTCGGTTAACGCTTTCACCCCACCAAAGGCCAATGAAATATCGTTTACCTGCAAAAGAGGTGTTTCCGATACCATAGTTGATCTCCCTTTCATTTTGAGTGCGTTTCCTTGAGCACTATTTCGATATCAAACTTCACTTTGATACTGGTAACCGCTTCTACACCTATGCATCAACTTTTAATTCAGTTTACGTAAACGTCAATTTAAAATCAGAATAGTGCCTTGAAGATTAAGTTGCAATCGAGTTCACCGATAAAGATTTGAACTGACGCAAACTTTAAGTAAATAAGTTGTTAATAAAAATTATTCTCAGACCACTACATATTTGGGTAGTTGGGACCACCACCACCTTCAGGAGGCATCCAGGTGATGTTTTGACTTGGGTCTTTGATATCGCAGGTTTTACAGTGAATACAGTTCGCCGCATTAATCTGTAATTCGGCTTGCTCTGCACCTTCTACAATTTCATACACCCCAGCAGGACAATAGCGTTGAGCGGGCTCGGCATAGAGCGCCAAGTTCTGTTCGATAGGAATGCGCTGGCTGGCAAGCTGCAAATGACACGGTTGGTCTTCTTCATGGAAAATATTGGATAAATAGACGGAAGAAAGACGGTCGAAACTCAACACGCCATCAGGCTTCGGATAGAGGATCTCATTGCTGTTTTCCGCCAGAATCAAAGACTGATGATCGGGATGTTCACAACGTACATTCCACTTTGCTTTGCCTTTTAACACGTTGTGTTCCAACATCGCTAAACCACCACCTAACCAAGAGCCAAAACGGTGTATTCCGCTAGAGAAATTGCGTGCTTGATAAAGCTCTTCATATAGCCATGACTGTTTGAAATGGCTTTGGTAGTCGGCAATAACCGATTGATTTGAAACCGCTTCAAAAACGGCTTCAGCGGCGAGTATCCCCGACTTCATCGCGGTATGCGTGCCTTTGATTTTCGCGCTATTGAGCGTGCCAGCATCGCAGCCAATCAATAGTCCACCCGCAAATTGTTGGGTCGGAAGGGAATGAAAGCCGCCTTTGGCAATCGCCCTAGCCCCATAGCTGATGCGCTTACCGTTTTTCAGGTACTGCTCAATCAACGGGTGATGTTTAAAACGCTGAAATTCGTCAAACGGACTCAGGTGGGGATTTTCGTAATTAAGGTCAACAATCAGGCCAACTGCGACTTGGTTGCCCTCAAGATGATAAAGATAACTGCCACCACTTGCTTCGTTTGCCAACGGCCAACCTAACCCATGAACAACCAATCCTTGCTGATGTTGCTCTGCGGGTATTTCCCACAGCTCTTTAAAGCCAATCGCATAGTGCTGTGGCGTTTTATCTTCAGCGAGATTAAATTTGTTAATCAATTGCTTACCAATATGGCCACGAGCCCCTTCAGCAAACAGAGTAAACTTAGCGCGAAGTTCGATACCCGGCTCGAAATTGACTTTTTTCTCGCCGTTTTTATCTAACCCCATGTCGCCAGTAAGCACGCCACAAACACGGTTTTGTTCATCAATAATGGCTCGGTTAGCACTAAAGCCAGGGTAGATTTCTACGCCTAGGTTTTCTGCTTGCGATGCCATCCAACGGCACAAATTACCTAAACTGATGATGTAATTACCATCGTTATGCAGCGTATTCGGCACTGCCCACATTGGCAGTTCATGACCATTAAGTTCGTTACTGAAATAGTAGGTTTTATCTTGATTGACTTTGGTATTGAGCGGCGCGTCCTTTTCTTTCCAATCCGGAAACAACTCATCCAAACTGCGCGTTTCAAACACCGCGCCAGAGAGAATGTGCGCCCCCACTTCCGAACCTTTCTCTACAACACAAACTGAGATTTCTTGGTCTTTTTCCATTGCCAACTGTTTGACGCGACAGGCAGCAGACAAGCCCGCCGGGCCCGCACCCACAATCAGAACATCAAACTCCATGCAGTCTCTTTCCATGGTTGTATTCCCTTCTTCTTTTGCATGTTGCCAAATTGTTAATCAATAATATATTTAAAGTTGACGCAAACGTAAAGGTAAATTAACATCATTTTAAAGACGTCAACACATAGTCTTCACTGTAAAAAGGAATCTAACGTGAAAATACTAGTGCCAATTAAAAGGGTCATTGATCCCTACATTAAGGTCCGTGTTAAACCGGACAACAGCGATGTTGAAACCAATAACGTCAAGATGACTATCAACCCGTTTTGCGAAATCGCCGTTGAAGAAGCGGTTCGACTAAAAGAGCAAGGGATTGCAGAAGAAGTCATCGTTGTGAGTGCTGGCGGCACACAATGTCAGGAACAATTGCGCACGGCCCTAGCACTAGGAGCAGATCGCGCGATTCATATCGACACGGCGGACAAGATTGAACCGCTCGTGGTGTCCAAGTTGCTCAAAGCGATTGTTGAACAAGAGCACGCTCAGTTGGTGATCACCGGCAAACAATCGATCGATACGGACAACAACCAAGTCGCGCAGATGCTGGCCGCTTTGCTTGACTGGCCTCAGGCTACTTTTGCATCGGATGTAAAAATTGAAGACCAAAAAGTGCAGGTGGTGCGAGAAGTCGATGGTGGATTGATGACGGTAGCAATGAACTTGCCAGCGGTGATCAGCACTGATTTGCGTTTAAACGAGCCTCGCTTCGCTTCCCTACCTAATATCATGAAGGCCAAACGTAAGCCCCTCGACACGATCACACCAGAGAGCTTGGGCGTTGAAGTTGTGTTCAGCCAAACCATCACGGAAGTTACCCCACCAGCGCAAAGAAAAGCCGGTATCAAAGTGGAGTCTGTTTCAGAACTTCTCGATAAGCTACGTAACGAAGCGAAGGTGATTTCATGAAGAATCTAATTATTGCAGAACATGACAACAACCAACTGCACGCCGATACGTTGAGAGTCGTGAATGCCGCAAGTCAAGCGGGCCAAGATAACACATTGCTCGTGATTGGTTATCAATGTGAAGAAGTCGCTCAGCAAGCGAGCCGTGTCGATGGTATTGCAAAAGTAATTTGCATTGACGACGAATCGCTGGTGCACCAATTCGCGGAAAATATCGCGCCAGTTGTTGTAGGACTTGCAGACAGCTTTGACGGCATCTGGGCCAATTCATCATCCAAAGGCAAAGATCTTGCGCCACGTATCGCCGCTAAATGTGGTGTTGGGCAAATCTCTGACATCGTTCAAGTGGTGGATGACAAAACGTTTATACGCCCAATTTATGCGGGCAACGCTTTCGCTAAAGTGACTTCAAATGACAGTTTACGTGTGGTCACCGTGCGCGCATCTGCTTTTGATCCTGTTGCTTGCAACAGCCAAGTCGATATTGAACATCAGCAAACCTCGGCTCAATCTCTCGTTGTAGAGTTAGTTGCTATCGACAAGACCGTTTCTGAGCGCCCTGAACTCACCGCTGCGGAAATCGTGATTTCTGGTGGTCGTGGCGTGGGTAGCAAAGAGAACTTCGAGCTTATCGAAAAAGTCGCCGACAAACTCGGCGCGGCGATTGGCGCGTCTCGCGCTGCTGTCGATGCAGGTTTTGTCGCTAACGACTTACAAGTCGGTCAAACAGGCAAAATCGTCGCGCCTAAGCTTTACATTGCCGTCGGGATCTCTGGTGCAATCCAACACCTTGCCGGCATGAAAGAGTCGAAAGTGATTGTCGCTATCAACAAAGATCCGGACTCCCCTATCTTCGAAGTGGCGGATTATGGGTTAGTCGGCGATCTGTTCGAGATATTGCCTCAGCTCGCTGAGCAACTATAAATAAACCGACCAAGGGCGAGCAGATGATGCTCGCCCTTTTTGATCAATGTAAGTTAACAATGGATTGAATATAGAGGGAACTATGCCAAGCCAAACTCCTATTTGGTCGCCATCTGCTGAGCGAGTCAGAGACAGTAACCTGCTTCGATTTATCGAGAGCACTAATGCACGAAACAGCGCAAGTAATGAGATTAGCGATTATGCGTCATTACACCGCTGGTCTATTGAACACAATGACGCATTTTGGCAGCACACTTGGCAATTTTGTAAAGTCGTTGGCAAGTTAGGTTCACAAGTCAAAAGTTTAGGCGAGCCAAAATGGAGCGATTCAAACTCACCAAATATCAACAGAGATACGGTTTGGTTCTGCGATACAACCCTTAACTACGCTCAGAATTTACTTGTACACGCAGAGCAATCACCAGAGCGACAATTGATTGTTTTCAGCAATGAAAGTGGCGAGCAAAAACAGCTCTCTGGTCAACAGTTGATTGAGCAAGTGTCCATCATCCAACAATGGTTGATTGCAAATGGTGTCGGCAAAGGAGATGTCGTGGCGGCCTACTTGCCCTACCTTCCTGAGACCGTAATCGCGATGCTCGCGACCACCAGCCTCGGTGCTATTTGGACATCGACCTCTCCAGACTTTGGCGTCGACAGCGTGTTGGAGCGGTTCGGCCAAGTGACACCCAAAGTATTGTTTTGTTGTAATGGCTACCAATTTGGCGGCAAGATCTTCGATATGACGCAAAAAAACCGAGCGATTAGCAGCAAGCTCGGAAACACCATCAGCGTTTGCCAAATTGACTATTTAACGCCAAGCAGCGAATTAAAACCAAGAGACGAACGATCCGACTCCGACTTCATTACATGGAGCGAGTTGTCTGAACACATTGCTCCACAAGCTATTCACTACCAACCAGCGCTGTTTAATGACCCGTTATTCATTTTATATTCGTCAGGAACCACTGGACAGCCTAAGTGCATTGTCCATTCCGTAGGTGGAACCTTACTCAATCATTTGAAAGAACATCAGCTGCACTGCGATGTTAAACCTCTCGACAAGGTTTTCTACTACACCACTTGTGGTTGGATGATGTGGAACTGGCATGTTTCCGCACTCGCGAGCGGTGCCACGTTGGTGATTTACGACGGTAGCCCCGTGTACCCCGACCATTCTGTGCTTTGGCGCTTGGCGGAAGAACAGTCGGTGTCACTGTTTGGTACCTCTGCAAAGTATCTCGAAGCGCTTGAGCAAGCCAATTATTCGCCTCGGTCAGAGCATAATTTGGATTCGCTGAAGACCTTATGCTCTACAGGTTCCGTGCTCTATCCTGAGCAGTTCAGTTACGTTTATCAACATATCAAACAGGATTTACACTTAGCTTCCATCGCAGGCGGAACCGACATTTGTGGCTGCTTTGTTCTTGGTAACCCAATCTCTCCCGTCTACAAAGGGGAATGCCAAGGTGCGGGGCTCGGCAACAATGTAAAAGTGCTTGATGACGCAGGGAGCGAAGTAGTTTCACAACGCGGAGAACTGACATGTAACAACTCGCTGCCAAACTTTCCTATCGGCTTTTGGCATGACAATGGCGAACGTTATCACGATGCTTACTGGAGCAAATTTGCGGATACTTGGCACCACGGTGATGACGTCATGCAAACCGCAAACGGCGGCTTTATCTTCTACGGCCGAAGTGACGCAACGCTCAATCCCGGCGGAGTACGTATTGGCACAGCAGAAATCTATCAACAAGTGAACGCGCTATCGGGTATCGAAGATTCGATTGCCGTCGGTAAGTTGAGCCAGCAATCTGAAGAGATCTGGTTATTCGTCAAATTAAGCCAAAGTGTTGAGTTAACGCCACAACTGACTGACTTGATCCGCCAAACGTTGAAAGCGAACTGCTCACCGCGACATGTCCCGCGCAAGATCTTCGCACTCAGTGATATTCCACGAACGCGTTCCGGTAAAACGGTTGAACTGGCAGTAAAGCAGGTCGTGAATGGTCAGACAGTTAAAAATATCGGCGCAATTGCGAATCCAGAGGTTTTGGAAGAGATAGCGGCAATTGCCGTTGAAACACAGCCAGTACTGACCAATGCGCTATAAAAAAGAGCCGCTATTGCGGCTCTTACGATTTCAATTTATTCGAAGTTTAAATTACTTCTCTTTACCGAATACGTTGTTCTCTTGCTCTTGTACGCGGATGAAAGTCGTACGCTTCGTTAGTTCTTTAAGCTTCGCTGCGCCTACGTAGGTACAGGTTGAACGCACACCACCAAGGATATCTGAGATCGTACCGTGAACACTGCCACGGAATGGCAATAGTACGGTTTTACCTTCAGCGGCACGGTACTTAGCCACACCACCAGAGTGCTTGTCCATTGCCGACTGAGAAGACATGCCGTAGAACTTCATGAAAGTCTCACCATCTTTCTCGATGATCTCGCCGCCTGACTCTTCGTGACCCGCTAACATACCGCCAAGCATCACGAAGTCTGCACCGCCGCCAAACGCTTTTGATACGTCACCCGCGCATGAACAACCACCGTCACCGATGATCATACCACCCAGGCCGTGCGCCGCATCACCACACTCAATGATTGCAGAAAGCTGAGGATAACCCACACCCGTTTTGACACGAGTAGTACATACTGAACCTGGGCCAATGCCCACTTTTACGATGTCTGCGCCAGCAAGAATAAGCTCTTCACACATATCACCAGTAACCACGTTACCCGCAGAGATCACTTTGTCTGGAAACTCTGCACGTACACGCTCTACGTACTCAACTAAATGCTCTGAGTAGCCGTTCGCGATATCAACACAGATAAAGATGAGCTCGTCAGAAAGTGCCATGATGTCTTTTGTTTTTTGGAAATCTGCGTCAGAAGTTCCCGTAGACACCATCACGTTTTTTAGCGTTGCGTTGTCAGCAGATTTTACGAAGTCTGCCCAGTCGTTCACTGTGTAGTGTTTGTGAACGGCTGTCATTACACCATGCTCAGCCAGTGCTTTAGCCATTTCAAAGCTACCAACTGAATCCATGTTCGCTGCGATTACAGGCACACCAGACCATTGACGACCACTATGCTTGAATGTAAAATCGCGGGTTAAATTTACTTGAGAACGGCTTTTCAGGGTAGAACGTTTCGGGCGAAACAGTACATCTTTAAAACCTAACTTAAGTTCTTGTTCGATACGCATTGTGTAATTCCTTGATTCATATGTATATGTGTCATCTCAGAGTGCGTAGTGAAACCGTTGGCAGACGGGTTCACTGTTCTTCGGACACAAAAAAACCGGAGCGTTGGCAGACGCTCCGGTTTTCAGCATTATAGGCTGTGATTTCTTTCCTACAAGTCTGATATTTGCATTTTTTTTGTGTTACCATCTTGAAAATCGCATATCAAAAATCCCTTTCAAGACACTCTTTTTTCTTCTTAATTAACAAATTCAACAACTTAAGAAAACCTAAAAGCTAATCCATTGCGCAAACCTTTGCGTCATTCACTTTTATCTTGGCCGATATACCTCTCAAAGCTGATTAAAACTCAACCGTTTAATCTTCAATCTCGCGTATACATATCAAAGATCATTAAAGAAATTTCACTTTTAAAGTCACATTTTCGCCCGAGATTCAGTTTTTCGCTCGCTTAATATGAGTCGCAGTGCGAAGAGTCTCCACGACATCTGTGGCTAATAATCCCACTTCTCCATGTTTTTCTGCATTGAGATCGGCAGCGTGGCTATGAATCATGACTCCTAATCGCGCTGCGATAGAGATCGGTAAACCTTTGGCAAGCAGTGCGCCAATCACACCAGAAAGTACGTCACCCATTCCGCCCGTCGCCATGCCCGGATTACCTGCGAGGCACACATACATTCTGACACCATCAAAAACCAGCGTTCCTGCACCTTTTAACACCACTACGCCACCATAGCGTTCTTGCAGTTGGCGTGCTGCGGAATATCGATCACTTTCAATCTGTTGAGTGGTCACATTTAACAAGCGAGCGGCTTCTCCCGGATGAGGAGTGATGACGCGTTGGTTGTCACACACCAATGTGCCATCACATCGTTGACTTAACATTGCCAGAATATTTAGACCATCCGCATCCACAACTTTCGGTTTTTGTTCTTGAGATAGGTATTGATAAGCTTGATACGCCCACTCATCGTCGCCAAAACCGGGGCCAAACACCAAAACATCTGCCCAGCGAATACGCTTAGTGAGCGCGTTTTCCGTGTCTCTGAGTAAGTCCGTGGTTATGCTTTGACTCATCACTTCTGGGCAACTGACCTGCAGAGGGATGAAACTATCTGGGTGCGTAATACTTGCTGTTAACCCTGCCCCGCTTCGAACCGCCGCAGACGCGCACAAACGGATTGCACCAGACATACCTTGATTCCCGCCGACGCAAAGTAATTTACCGTTATCACCTTTGTGAGCGGTCGCTTTTGGTTTTGGAAGCAAACGAGGGATGACTTTATGGTCAATGCCCAGTGCGCTTTCTTCTTCTATGGAATCGAATTCCACGTTAACGCCCAAACCACAAAAGTGCAGCTCACCAATTCGGTCTCTCGCTTGAGCGGTACATAACCCTTGCTTAACGCCGATGAAGGTAACTGTATGGTCAGCTTGGATTGCGTCCCCTAAAACTGAGCCAGTGTTAGCGCACAAGCCGGACGGGATATCGACCGCAATAACCGGGCACTGAATTTGGTTGATCTGCTCTATATAACGACGATATTCAGTTCGGACTTCACCCTTTAGCCCCGTGCCTAACATAGCGTCGATGATCACTTCCGCTTCAAGTAACGCAGTATTCCAATCATCCCAACTGCTGTTTTTACCATCAACGGTTTGCCAGTCCTGATACGCACGCAATGCATCGCCCTGAAGCTGCGTTACATCACCAATTTGAAAAACTTGAACATTCAGCTGAGCTTGTTTTGCAAGGGATGCAAACACGTAGCCATCGCCGCCGTTGTTGCCTTTGCCACAAACGACAAGAACGTTTTTCGCTCTTGGGTATAAATGAAGAAATCGTTCGTAAACAGCCATGCCAGCTCGCTGCATTAGGCTATACATAGAAACGCCTGCCATGTGGGCGGCAACCACTTCTCCGTTTTTGACTTGCTCGGCGGTGTAGAGTTTTAAGGCGAGATTAAAGTCCATATTTAGGCTCTGCGCATTGGGGAAACACAATTATAAGTATACAAAAAAGCCAAGGTTCCCCTTGGCTTTTAACGAATAAATTTCAATCGCTATTTATGTTGTGACATCAAGGCTTCTGCTGTCGCGTCTTGGATAGACAAAAACAGTGAGTTGATTTTTCCAGTTGGCGTTCGCATTGGGTTGAGCGTTACGTTCTGGTACATAAACTCAGCCTGTTGCGTAACAGGGCGTACGTTGCGACAGCGGAACAAATACGGACGTTGACGCCACGTAATAAAGCTTCTGCAACCCAAGTCGTACACGGGTTTCGTCTTCAACTTAAACCATTCCGGCGGGATTTCTGGGAAGATATCGAAGATCGAACGGCCAATTGCCTCATGCGATTGCAAACCGCTGTGGTGCGTCATAAAACCGTTCCAGACTTGAACATTGTAATCTCGATCAATCACCACCAACCCCATATCGACGTTCTGTACCATGTCGACCATCCAATGGAATTGTTCAAACTCTGCTGGCATATTCAACATTAGAACTCCTCCATTAGGTATGCGAGTTTGTTGTCAAGCAATGGCAGCGATTCATCAACAAACATAAACAGCAAATCACAGCGAATCGATGTGCCTTCGATGTTGTAGCTCACTTCAAACGTCATTGTGCGTTTGAATGCGCCCGTTGTGGACTCAATAATGGAATCAATCGAAATGTGCTGACCAAGCAATACCGGCAGACTTTGGAAGAAGCGCACTTCTGATTGCTCGCCTAAACCATTTAGGAACGAGCCAACCAAGATGTTAGAGATATCCATCAACAGCTCGAGTTCTTCAAGCTCTTCACTGTCGGCTGGCACTTTCATCAGCTTTTTCAGATCCGATACGCTAGAGTCACTCAAAATGACCAATGCTTCCCCGGCAATGCCTTCGCCACAAAAACCCTGACAAACGCCTGAGACGTTATCGTGCGATGCCAAGTCACGCAGCGCCATGTGAAGCTCGCTCACTTCAAAGATATTCACGTTTGGTAAAGGCAGTTGAACAAATACGTCAAAATGGCGAGCTAACGCGTCGGCAGCTCGGCCGATAGAAACGTTCGCCACTTCCATGTAAATATCGCGTCGGCGGAGAATTGGCAGCTCAATCACGCTTGGTGTGATGATAAGCGGTCGAGGCTCTGGCTCAATCAGCTCTTTGAGGGCGTTTTTTAGCTCATCCTTTGCGATGGGCTTTTGAATAAATGCTTTGGCACCTAACGCGAAAACGCGCTCTTTGGCTTTGGGTTGAATGTCCCCCGACACAACCACAACTGGCGTTTTATTTCCTAAACGCTGCATGTTTTCTAAGGTTTCAAAACCGTCCATTTCTGGCATGGTGAGGTCAAGAAACATCAGTTTAAATTCTTTTTGCGCTAATTCTTCAAGCGCATTTTTTCCGTGGATAGCAAACGTAATATCCGGATTCAATGTTGCTGGCAGTGATCTAGCCATCTGCTTGCGTGCTAACGCTGAATCATCACAGATGAGTACAGGAAAAGACATTCAATCACCTTTTTATATTCAACAATCTGCGCTGGAGTCTACCAGATTGTTACCGCATATAGTACGAGAAAACTGACGAGGAATTTGTATTTTTTGTTTATGCAGTAAGCATACGCAAGATCAATAGATGAGTGAACCTAGCCAACAAGAAACAACGCATTTCACTGTCGATTTAGTGACATCGAACAAAGCCTACTGACCATTCTCAGCCCTTGATACGCATAGGGTTGCGTTTATCTAAGCTCCAGAAAGCCGAGAAAAAGTTCGTTACTTGCTAAAGTGAAGAAAGGAAAGAGGAAACATCAAAAAAGGCATCTAATAAGATGCCTTAAGTAAAATCACGATGCTAATGCGCTTTCTATGGCACACCGTGACCTTTCGAAGCAACCCAAACTCGATACCATTGCTCGCGAGTCAATTCGATATTCAGCGCATTCACGGCCGTTTGCACACGCTCAATTTTCCCTGAACCAATGATTGGAATTGGCTTAGATGGCAAGCGACGTACCCAAGCGTAAATAACTTGGTCAATGCTGGTCGCACCCACTTCTTCACGAATCGCTTCTAGCTCGTTACGAACGCGAATCGCTTGCTCGCTTTCCCCACTGAAGATTGAGCCGCCACCTAAACAAGACCAAGCCATTGGACGCGTGCGCAACATTTGCATTTGGTCCAGCGTTCCATCGTGCGCAACCTCAAAATTAAGCGGGTTGATTTCCACTTGGTTAGTCACAAGAGGTTTACCAAGGCGCGATTGCAGCAATTCGAACTGATGCGGCGTAAAGTTAGACACACCAAAGTGCTTCACTTTACCTACTTTGTGCAGCTCCGTGAATGCTTCCGCAACTTCATCAGCATCCATCAATACATCTGGACGATGGATCAATAGCACATCGATTTCATCCACATTTAAGCGCTCAAGTGAGTTGTTCACTGATTGGTAAATGTGTGCCGAACTTGTGTCGTAGTGATTAATTTTGCGTTCAGGTGTTTTGTCACCACACAAATTAATGTCACATTTGGTCACGATCTGGATTTGGTCACGTACTCTTTTATCCAAAGCTAACGCTTCACCAAACAACGCTTCACATTCGTAGTTACCGTAAATGTCTGCGTGATCGACCGTAGTGATCCCTAACTCAATATGTTGCTTAAGAAATGACAAACGCTCTTGAGCCGTCATTCCCCAATCTGCCGCACGCCAATATCCTTGAACTAGCTCTGAAAATTCAGGGCCATTTGGTGCAGTCACAACTTTTGCAACCATGGGTTTTCTCCTTCAATTGAACTGCATTCATCCTAGTCTTGTTTTCACGTCGTCTCAACGGGTAAACTTTCGCAATTCGAACTGGAGTACGAAATATGTCTTTTGCCCAACGTTTAGCCACTTTGATTGGCGAAGAAAGCATCAGCGGATTTGCTCGACGCGTTGATGTGTCGGAAGCGCTCATCCGAAAGTACCTAAAAGGCAGCGAACCTAGCCTAACCAAAGCCAATCAGATTGCGATGCGGGCAAACTGCTCTCTTGAATGGTTAGCGACGGGTTGCGGTTATCTCTACCGTCGAGCTGAAGTGGTGGATATGGATGCCTATAAGTTGGCTTTCCAACACGTGATGAATGATGAGCTGACAGAAGATAAAGAAGAGCTTCATCGAAAGCTCATTGCAGGGTACCAATACCTGCGCGCACATAAAAAGGCAGACGGATTTTTAGATGAATCCGCCATGGCGACATTTCTTGCTTTGCATAAAGAGACTAAAGCCGAGTAAGTCGCAACTCGATCATTTCGCCATCACTGCGTAAAGTAATGACTACGTGCGGTGATGGCTCTGTAAACTCATCTGCTTTTACCCAAACCATCGACCTCTCAATCTCTGGCGGGTAGCGATTTATCAGCAACACCACTTCTTTGTCGACCTCTCCTGCAGATTTGTTTTTCATCGACGCTGCGACATCGTATCGCTCGTTGCCGATTGCTAAGCTTCGCATCACCAAACCATCTTTTCTTAGATTAAGAATGAGCTCACTCAGCGTTTGTCTCTGGTACTCGGTTAAAAAGGAGAATTGCGCTTTCTTTTCTTCGAATACCACCTCGCCGTATAGCGTCTGCTGATAGTAGGAAAACTCATCTAAACAGAAAGAACGGCCGAGATTTTCTGTCTCGCCAATCTGCACATCACACGGATACCAGTTCCCATCATATTGAATCTGTTCACTCAGTTTCTGGTACGGCGTAGAAGACAAGACTTCTTGCCACCAGCGCTGCGAAGCCAATGAAGAAAAGGATGCCGCGACACAGCAGAAAAATAGCAAAGTTCGAGAAGCAAATCGCATGGTGTGTTTAAAGTGAAAAACGTAAAACAACGACCTTAACGCTAGGCTTAGATTTATCAAAGAGAATATTTTAGAGGCGAGTACGAAAATGTTATCTAGCAGACATTAAGAAGGCGCACTCTTGCGTGCGCCTCTACCTCGTTACTCAATCGTGAGTTTGCGAATCGATGATGTCTATTGATGCATCCCGAACATAAAACGAGGACTTACTGTAGGGTTTGAATCCATCCAAATTGTGTGTAAAACCTCACATCCCTCCTTCTGAAGCAGTCATGTTGCTTTACACTTAAAGCATGGTTCATTTTGCTCAGAAAACAAGTTTTTTTATATCAAAAAACCGCCAAATATGAGAGCAATAGCACAATCCTAAATAATGGTTGTCGTCGAGATTCTTCGAACACTCAATAGTGGAAAGCTAAATTGCATCTTTACTGATTAGGTCTAGACTCTCCGAAGCGTATACTTTCGTTCTTCCTTTCCACAAGCTTCAGGAGAATTTGTTAATGACCAAACGAGAGAGAATTGTGAAATCTGTGTTAGCGCACGTACCGAAAGATGCGATTAACCAGTTTGTCTCTCGAGGGTCCACACCATTTTCTGTCCTGATTATGGCCGCCATCGTCGGCACGTTAGCTGGTTTCGTCGGTACTTACTTCGAACTTGCGGTTCATTTTGTTTCTGAAACCCGCACCGAATGGCTGAGAAGCGAAATCGGTAGCGTACTTCCTCTTTGGCTTGCTGCGGTGCTGATCAGCGCGTTGCTTGCTTTTATTGGCTACTTTCTTGTTCACCGCTTTGCCCCAGAGGCGGCGGGCTCAGGTATCCCTGAAATTGAAGGCGCGATGGACAACATTCGTCCTGTGCGTTGGTGGCGAGTCCTGCCAGTAAAATTCTTCGGCGGCATGGGCGCACTTGGCTCTGGTATGGTGCTTGGTCGTGAAGGCCCAACGGTGCAAATGGGCGGTGCTGTCGGTCGAATGGTGACCGATATTTTCCGCGTTAAAGATGACGATACTCGCCATTCCCTGCTCGCTTCTGGTGCTGCTGGCGGATTGGCTGCGGCCTTTAATGCACCGCTTGCGGGGATCATGTTCGTAGTTGAGGAAATGCGACCTCAGTTTCGCTACTCGCTCATCTCGATTCGTGCCGTGATCATTTCTGCCATTATGGCGAACATTGTGTTCCGCGCCATCAATGGTCAAGACGCCGTAATCACCATGCCGCAATATCAATCCCCAGCGCTTCAAACATTATGGTTGTTCCTATTACTTGGCGCACTGTTTGGCGTGTTTGGCGTGATCTTCAACAAACTGATTACAGTGGCGCAAGACAGCTTTGTTGCTATTCATAAAAACGACCGTAAACGTTACCTGATCACGGGCTCTATTTTGGGCGGCGTATTTGGCCTGCTGTTGCTTTACGTACCTCAATTAACGGGCGGGGGTATTGCACTTATTCCCGATGTCACAACAGGTAACTACTCGATCTCTATTTTAGTGCTGCTGTTTATTGGTCGCGTGGTCACAACTTTGCTTTGCTTTGGCTCTGGCGCACCAGGCGGTATTTTCGCGCCAATGCTCGCGCTGGGCACACTATTTGGATACGCATTTGGCGCAAGCGCAGATGTTCTATTGCCAACGCTTGATATAGAACCTGGCGTCTTTGCGATTGCAGGAATGGGAGCGCTGTTCGCTGCGACAGTTCGCGCGCCTATCACTGGTATTTTGTTGGTGATCGAAATGACCAACAACTACTATCTGATTCTTCCGCTAATCATTACCTGTCTAGGAGCGGTGATTGTCGCGCAGTTGCTTGGTGGACAACCTATTTACAGCCAGTTACTGCATCGTACGCTTAAAAATGACAAGCTACGTCAACAAGATCTCCCTGAAAATCAGGCCTCCTAGGCAACTTAAAGCACTCCGGCTCCAAACCTACTTGTAAGTATCACGAATGTTTGGAGCCTGCATTTCTATAATTTTGCAACGGTTCGCAAATATTCGATACCAAACTCACAAAATTCTCATTCTCTGATATTTACCCATCATGTTTAGGCGTCATCGCCTGTTAAACTTGTTAATATTCGCGCCATAAAATAGAGCAATTGTTCCACTCAAATCCGCCCATTACAGGCCAAAATAAGTCAACAATTGCGTAAAACATGCGTTGAAAATTTGCGTTTCGCAATGCAAGGCAGCAGCAGACTAAGATGAAGAGAATCAACGATCTGATTCCACGCCGTTCGCGATTTTCACACGCAAAACAGCCAAAGATAATTTGGTTTTAAACATCACTTTTCGTTTCATTCGGGCAAAATCAATTCGGAGTAGATTTGAACTGGAAAAGACTTGTGCAGTTTTATAGTGTCCCACCTTCTCAAGCGGCGCTGGCACTGGGTATGATCGGGCTTGGCCAAGCGTGGGCGCTCTATGTTCCCGATATTGGTACGCCAATTCGTCCTTTTCTGGCTTCATTTGGCGCGTTATTGCTCGCACCCGTTCTGATTAAGTACGCCACCAATCCTCGCCTATTTATGGCGGATATTAAGCACCCGTTAAGTGGTAGTTTAATGGCACCAATGAGCATGGCATTATTGATCCTGACCGATTATCTCGCGTCGGTTGCACCACTCATTGCCTATCCCCTTTGGTGTTTAGCTGTACTGCTTCATTTTACAATGATGGTGCTGTTTTTTGGCTTCCAGCTCATGAACTTCAAAATGTCGAACATCGTCCCGAGCTGGTTCCTCTACCCTGTTGGATTAATCAGTAGCTCATTGGCTGGTTCGCAATTCGGTCATAATCTATTTTCCGAAACCCTCGCGATCATGTGTATCGGCATTTACTTCTTTATGCTACCACTGGTGTTGTATCGCTTGGTGTTTTTTGGCTCACTGCCAAGACGAGCAAGACCAACGCTTGCGATTATGGCCGCGCCCGTTAACTTGTCACTGGCAGCTTATTTAGTGAATTTTCCCCAACCCGACCCTATTCTGACGGGCGCATTGGCGGGGATCGCGATCACAATGACGCTATTGATCTACTTATGTTATTTCCGCTTACTTCGATTGAAGTTCCAACCGTCGATCGCAGCGGTGACTTTTCCTTCAGTCATCAGCGCCATTGCGATGCACCGATTAACCTCTTTTTTCGCACAATCTCATCCTCAATGGCATTGGTTACACGATTTCGGCTTTTTAGAACTCAGTATCGCGACCGTATTGGTCGTTTGGGTATCGGCAGGTTATGTGAAAATGTACTGGCCAGAAATTGTAAGAACCCCGACCAAACAAGCATAAAAAACGGCCTCATTAAGAGGCCGTTTTTTATCACTATCAACAAAGTATTAACCCGTAAACTTCGCCATGAAGTTACCGACGTTAGTCAAACTCGATGCAGCCATCACGATAACAATCGCTGCTCCAGTTAGCGTTAAATACATTGGGTGTTGGTAATCACCGACGATATCTTTGCGTTTTGTCGCAACCAAGACGGTACCCAAAACGATAGGAAGGATAATGCTGTTCACTAAGCCCGCTAACATAAGCAGAAGAATTGGCATGTCCATGGTAACCGTGCCTAGCGAGGTTAGGATAATGAAACCGACACACCACGCTTTTTCATTTCGCGCCACAACGGGGAAAAGCGTCTTAATTAATGAGATAGCCATGTAAGAGTTACCCACCACAGACGTGATGGAAGCGACAAACAGTACTAAGCCAAAGATGAAGTAACCAAGCTGGCCAGCACCTTGACGGAAAGCGTCGGCTGCCGGGTTAGCTGAATCCAACGTTGCGCCTGTCGCGATAACGCCAAACACCGCTAAAAACAGTAGGACGCGAATAACCACCGCAATAGAGATACCAGCCCACGCCGTTGAAGTGATGGAAGGTACATTCTCTTTACCTTTCAAGCCGATGTCCACTAGACGTTGTGCACCCGTGTAGTAACCGCCAACTGCGCCGCCAACGATAGTCAATGTAGGCAGAAGCAAGCTTCCAACATCCATAGGCATCACCGCTGCACTTAGTGTCTCTCCCATCGGAGGTAAGCTCGTCATTGCCACATATGCAATCAGAACAATCATGAACAAGCCAAGGTAGCGAGCCATTTGGTCCATTCGTTTGGAGGCGTTATGAACCACAAACAGCAAACAGCCGACCACACCAGTAAACAGCGCACCCCAAGTCGTGTCCACGCCCGTTAACACATTAATGCCTAACGCCGCGCCACTTACGTTGCCAAAGTTAAACGCCACAGCTCCAAGCGCAAGGAGAATACCGACACCATAACCCATACCCGGCGCCACTTTGTTCGCAATGTCTTGGATTCGCATGCCAGAAACGCCCACAATGCGCCACAAGTTCATCACGATACCAAACGTGATAAAGATCGAAGCCAATACTGGAAACGCCATGTCGACTTTGTAGATGTTCGTGAAGACAGCAGTTTGAGTCAAAAAGCCTGGGCCAACAGAGGTCGTCGCCATCAAAAACGCGACACTTAGCATGGCTTTCTTTTGCCAACTGGTTTCTGTTACAGGAGCGGAAATGGAAGAGGTGCTGATAGTGCTTTGTGTAGTCATGCCAAGTCTCAAATTTGTTGTCTTTCTATTATTAGAAAAAAAGAAAGACAACTGACCGAGATCAGCTGAACTTAGAGAGATATCTCTTTTCAAAACAAACGATTACACGTTGTAGCCGTTCATTGGGCGCATATACTAAGAGCAACGAATGTGACTGTCAACACACAATTGCATAAATATTATTTATTGCGACTCACCTACCCATGATTCATGGTATAAAAAAGGATGGCACGTTGCCATCCTCTCTCAAATCTATACTTCGCTTTGACTAGCGTAAACCATGCAGAAACTCAGCGCGGGTGGCTGGGTTGCTCTTAAAAATACCACCTAAAGCTGTGGTTGTCGTTTCGCTGGTTGCATCCATAACACCACGTGATTTCACGCAGTAATGCGTCGCGTCGATAGTCACGGCCACATCGTCAGACTCAAGCAATGTTTGCAAAGCAACTAGGATTTGCTGTGTCATACGCTCTTGCACTTGAGGACGCTGCGCGAAAAAACGGACAATACGGTTGATCTTAGACAAGCCAATGATTTTACCACGAGGGATATACGCAACGGCCGCTTTGCCGTCGATCGTGACAAGATGGTGTTCACACGTGCTGGTTACGGTGATGTCTTTCACGCGAACCATTTCACTTACGTTCATCTTGTTTTCAATAACCGTGATTTTTGGGAAGTTGGAGTAATCCAAACCAGAGAAAATCTCATCCACGTACATTTTTGCAATGCGATGTGGCGTCTCTTCTAGGCTGTCATCCGTAAGGTCGAGTTGAAGCAGGGTTAGGATCTCACGCATGTGGTGCTCGATCTTTTCTTTCTTCTCTTCACGGCTCACGGCATTAGGACGCATTGGTGTTTCTAAACCGCGTTGCTCTAGCGCTTCTTTTACTAACTTCGCTGACTCGCTAAGACCTGACATTCCACTTCCTCTTTTGTAACTACCACTCTCGGTGTGAAATACAATTGCAGTGTTTTCATCCCGTTAGCGTCTAAGTTGCTCAGTTAGATGTTCATATCGCCAAGGCACATAACAAGAATACACTGAGCCGTTTTCTTTAGTTCCGATAGGCGTTTACCCCTTTCGGATGGGTGACAAGGATACTCGGATTTTTGAATAATTACACCCATATTTTATAGGTGGACATTCTTACCAAGTCCGATTTTATGGTAGAGTTGCCACAAAACAAAAGAACATAGGATTATCTCAATGGGCTGCTGCGACGCACCTGGCTTGATGCCAATTGAAGAAGCGATGGACAAAATGTTATCGCGCATCAAACCTATCCAAACGACACTTTCTCTTCCTCTTGCTGATGCTCTGGGTTTTGTACTGGCCGAAGACGTTTTATCGCCAATTCACGTACCGCCTTTTGACAACTCAGCAATGGACGGTTATGCAATCCGTATTCAAGATTTAGAAGCGTCGACTGTATTGCCGATGGTGGGCAAATCCTTTGCGGGCCAACCTTTTGAAGGTGAATGGCCAACAGGCACTTGTGTTCGAATCATGACTGGCGCGAAAATTCCGGAAGGTTGCGATGCCGTTATCATGCAAGAAAACACGACCGTGACCGAAGCGGGTATCCAGTTCAACCAAACGGATGTGAAACCTCAAAATAACATCCGCCCAACTGGTGACGACATCAAGCAAGGCGATATCGTATTAGCAAAAGGCGCGCGCCTAACACCACGCGATATTCCAATGATTGCTTCTCTTGGCGTAAGCCATGTCACTGTTGTACGTAAACCGAAGGTGGCGTTTTTCTCGACAGGTGATGAACTTAAACCATTAGGTGAGCCACTCGAAGCAGGTCAAATCTACGACAGCAACCGTTACGGCATTAAACCGCTTATCGAAAACTTTGGCTGTGAAGCGATTGATCTTGGCATTATCCCTGACTGCCCAGAAACATTAAAAGCGACGTTTGAAAAAGCACAAACGCTCGCGGATGTGGTTGTCACCTCTGGCGGCGTCAGTGTTGGCGAAGCAGACTACACCAAGGACATTCTAGAACAACTTGGGGAAATCGGTTTCTGGAAACTGGCAATCAAGCCGGGTAAACCTTTCGCATTTGGTAAGTTAAGTACAGCTTGGTTCTGCGGTCTACCAGGTAACCCTGTATCTGCTGTGCTAACCATGTACGTACTTGTTCAGCCAATGTTGGCGAAATTAGCTGGCCATACTGAATGGAAAGCACCTGAGTCTATCCCTGCTACGACAAAAACTGCATTTAAGAAAGCGCCGGGCCGCACGGACTACCAACGTGGCATCTACACGCTAGAAGATGGCAAATTTGTCGTTGAAACCACTGGCAATCAAAGTTCTGGTGCCTTCCGCTCAATGAGTTTGGCAAACTGCTTTGTGGTGTTGGAGCGTGAGCGTGGCCGCGTGGAAGTTGGCGAAACGGTTCAAATCCAACTGTTTAACTCAACGTTATACTAGGAACGTGCCGTGGATATTCTTTCCGATCAGGAGATGCTGCGCTATAACCGCCAGATCATTCTTCGCCAGTTCGATTTCGAAGGGCAAGAAGCGCTCAAACAAAGCTCCGTGCTTATTTTGGGTGCGGGCGGTTTAGGCTGTGCTTCTAGCCAATACCTCGCCACAGCAGGTGTCGGCCGTATTACGCTCATCGATGACGACATTGTAGAGCTCTCTAATTTGCAGCGCCAAGTATTACATCACGACACAGATATCGGCCGCAAAAAGGTGGATTCTGCCGCCGATGCGCTACGAGAACTTAACCCCCACGTCGAGGTAAACACCGTTGCCAAACGTCTCGATGATGCTCAACTTCAAGCTTTGATTGAACAACACACTGTGGTAGTTGATGCGTCTGATAACGTCGACACTCGTAACCAACTGAACCGCCTCTGCTTTGCAACGAAAACCCCACTTATCTCTGGTGCGGCAATTCGTATGGAAGGTCAAGTGAGCGTGTTTACGTACGACGATCCAACTCAACCTTGTTACCAGTGCTTGAGTGCACTATTTGGTAGCGGTGTACTAAGCTGCGTTGAAGCGGGTGTAATGGCACCAGTGGTTGGGATTGTGGGCGCTGTACAAGCGATGGAAACCATCAAGGTGATCGCAAATTACGGCCAGCCAAAGAAAGGGAAAATCCTTATTCTCGATGCACTCAGCATGTCGTGGAGAGAAATGAACTTGATGAAAATGCCGACCTGCCCTGTTTGTGGGTAAGTAACGCATTCGCTCCCGTGTCAATCGATTCTCAAAAAGCTCAACGCAACGTTGGGCTTTTTTCTTATTCTGAGATTCAAAATTAAAACCTCGAACTTCTAGTTGTCAATATCCATCAAAAACAGCCACTTAAAAATTGGCACGCTACTTTCATTACATATAAAACAAATCAATGAGAGGGCGAATCATGAAAAGGACATCACTAATACTCGGATCACTGTTCGTAAGCGCTTATGCGAATGCGGCGCCTTTCGACACTTGTCCGAGCAAAGCGTATTTATTCCAATCGACCCCCGTTCAAGTTTATGGCGTCAATCTGGTTACGGGTTCCACCACTTTATTAGCTGATGATGTGGGTTTGGCATCAGGGATCAATGCCGTCGGGTTCGACTTCACCGACAGATACATTTATGGCTACGATACCACCAACTTGAAAATCGTCCGTTTAGGGAAAGACTTTCAAGCAGAAACACTGAATGTCGCTGGTTTGCCTAGCCATACGTTTTTTGTTGGCGATGTTTATAATCACGTTTACTACTTATATCGCAAAGGAAAAGGATTATTTTCCATTGATTTATCACCGTTAGATACCGATCCAAATGCGACGCTAACACTTACGCAAATTACCGCGACCGCAAACGTCAACTTGACAGATTTTGCCTTTCATCCTGGCGACGGTTCGCTTTACGGGATCGACAACAACTCCGGCATTCTCTACAAATTCAATACTGCAAACGGCCAAGCCACTATGATTGGAGATACGGGCGAAACCGGTACCTTTGGTGCGGGCTATTTTGACGTCAACGGCAATTACTACGTTTCCCGCAATCAAGACGGAAAAATCTACCGTATTAATTTGTCAGCGGACAACGCTTCAAACATCAACGCGGGCATTGTCCCAGCGGTTGAGTTTGTCTCGAACGGCCCGAGTTCAAGCCAAAATGACGGTGCACGCTGCGCCAACGCGCCAGTTATTGATGAAGATGACCCAATCGATTTTGGCGATGCTCCAGATAGTTACCACACGCTTCTTTCCTCAAACGGTCCACGACACGAAATCGATGGTGTGACATGGCTTGGTGTCATTGCGCCTGATGGCGATCCTGACGGACAAATTGCACCTTCTGGCGACAACAAAGTTGGTACCGCAGACGAAGATGGTGTTGGCTTTGTTGCCGCACTCGATCCAGGTTTGAGTTCACTGGTGAATGTGACAGCGTCTACTTCTGGCTACTTATCCGCTTGGTTTGACTGGAACCGAGACGGTGATTTTGCAGATGAAGGTGAACAAGTATTTACAGACCAGTTACTCGCAGCAGGAAACAACATACTTCCATTTATCGTCTCTGAATTGGCAACCGCAGGACCAAGTTGGAGCCGATTCCGCTTTAGTCAACAAACGGGGCTCAAATACGATGGCGGCTCAACCTCCGGCGAAGTGGAAGATCATCCAATCACTATCACCGAAAATGGCGTATCTGTTCAGCATTTTCCAAGTGCAGAAGGCTACGCAACGGTAGCGTTTGAGGATAACTGGCCATACACCGCAGACTACGACATGAACGACGTCGTCATTCAGTTCCGAATCACAGAAACGCGTATGGAAGGTGTGATCGAGAACATTCAAATCACCGGTGACCTCGCCGCTTACGGTGCAGGATACAAAAATGGCTTTGCTATTCGTTTACCGGGCATAGCAAAAGCAAGCATCGAGAATGGCTTAACTACCCTGTCGTTTAACGGCGTTCAACAAGCAAGCAATGGATTGGAAACTATCTCGGAAGAGGCCATTTTCATCATCAGCGATGATCTCAGCCAATACACGCAAAGCAATTGTACCTACTTCCGAACTCAATCAGGATGTGATGACAACGTTGCTTTCTCTTTTACGTTGACGGTTTATTTTAAGGAAGGCTCCGACCGCTCTGGCTTACAAGCCATGCCTTACGACCCATTTATCTTTGCAACACCAAACACTTACCACGGTGACGGTATTACCTTCCAACCAGGCCGAAAATGGGAAGTACACCTACCGGATCAAGCGCCAACCGAGCAGTTTGATGATACCAACTTATACGGACTCGGGGTTGATGCAAGTGATCCTGTACAAGGTACTTACTTCAAAACCAGCAACAACCTACCTTGGGCTCTGCTGATTGTTGAGGACTGGGAGTGGCCATTGGAAAACGTAGACTTGGTTGACGCGTATCCACAATTTGCCACTTACGCTGAATCAGCCGGCAGTCAAAATGCTAACTGGCATGCCTCACCAAAAGCAAACAAATGCTACATTCCATAGGAGACCACATTATGAAAAATTTAATCACAATCATCATGGGATTAGCGTTAACAGCCTGCGGCGGTGGAGGTGGCGGCGGTGATAAAAGCGGTGACAGTTCAACGCCTCCCGCAACTCAGACCACCATCGTGGTCGAAGAACCAAGCATGCAAACGCTGAACGTACCAGATGGCTACAACTACGATCCGATCGTCACTCGTGCTCTATCTGTTGACATTAGTGGCTACTCTTCACAACGCGCGCACCTTAGTGTCTATAAAGAGTATCAAGAGACGACTTCAGGTACCTATCAAGCGAAATACGCAAGCAAAGTAGCTTCTGAAGCACTCATCAACGGAAAAGCCGAAATGAATTTTCCGGTCTCCGATAGCCAAGGAAATCTATTAGTCGAAGTTTGGTTTTATGACGGTTCAGACCCCGTGCAGCACGTGATATCAGCAGAAGATTCATCTTGGCGCCTGTAAGCATTAATGTCATGAATAGCAAACAAACCTAAACCTCTTAGAGATGTTAAATATCAGCAAAAATCGCATCGTTCTTTGAACATGCGATTTTTTTATTGTAAAACAATAGGCTTACGCTAGCCTAAACGGGTGGAACTCAACTTGGATAACCCCAAAACTTACATTTTGGTCTTCATCGGTTCGATTGCTCTGCTCCTTTTACTTTTGTGGGGCTCACCCACCAGCGAAAAAACCTTATCAGCGACCGTCATCAGCAACACTTTGACTCAGTCTTTAGACGGGCAACGACGTTACCTGACGATAGACGCTCCTGATATCGAACAACAACGCGTCGCCGTTCCGATAACAACTGACTGTGCGATCGGTTCGACAGCCACATTTAGGCAAGCGACAAGCTCAACTTTTGAACCATCACTTTCATTCGTCAGCTGTAACTAGAATAGTGGTCACTCCCACGACAAGAAGGATTTAGCAATGCAAGCATTGATCAGTGCAAAAGAACTCCATGCCCTACTTGACCAACAAAATGTAAAGCTTTTAGACGCAAGCATTAGCTTTCAAATTCCTTCGGAAAGCAAAAAAATCACCGATAAATGGATTCCAAACACTTACCGTTTTGATTACGACAATGATTTTTGTCTGCCTGATACCTCTTTGCCGCACATGATGCCAACCGAAGCAGGATTTAATGTAAGCGCACAAAAGCTTGGGCTAAATAACGAAGACTTGATCATCGTTTATGACAACTCAGGTACGCTTGCTTCACCACGCGCATGGTGGATGCTCAAAGCGATGGGACACGAGAACGTCAAAGTACTTAATGGTGGACTTCCAGCTTGGATAGAAGCGGGATTGCCCGTCGTAGATTCGCTCGCAAAACCTGAACAATTAGGAAATTTTTCGGGAAAATTAAATAAAAATGCATTTTTGGACGCAAATGCAGTATTAGAGTACTCAAACAATTGCAGTGCGCATATTGTTGATGCTCGCTCACGAGCGCGCTTTTTTGGTGAAGTGCCTGAGCCAAGACAAGGATTGCGCAGTGGCCATATTCCAAACTCGTTGTGCCTGCCTTTTCAAGAACTGCTGGATAACGGTTACATCAAACCGAACTCAGAATTGAAACAAGCATTTAGCGAACTGTCGCTATATAATGACAATTCAATCATTTTCAGCTGTGGCTCAGGTGTGACTGCCTGTATTTTATTGTTGGCAGCTCATCAACTAGGCTTACGCAACTTATCTGTTTATGACGGTTCATGGACAGAATGGGGTGCAGACTGCTCACTGCCAATTACGCGTTAAGCTAGGGGTTATCAAAACAACATGGTCGGATTAAAGAAGAACATTTGGACTCTTTACATGATGCTGCTCACCGTCAGTATCGTGACATTTTCGCTATTCGGCTATTACCACTACCAAGCAACGTTAGACAAATACAAAGACAAACAGCTCCTACAATTGGAGCTGTTTGCTTCCTCCGTTGAGTCACTTTTAAAAGGGCAAGAATCGCTGCTAGAAGTCGTTGGTCATCAACTGGTGGAGCAAAATAGCTTCACTCGTACCGCGGCCATTCAAACTCGCCCAATGTTAGATAAACTTCTCAACATTCATCCGGCGATCATCGGTTTTGGCTTGACCAATCCCAACGGCGACTACATTTCCGTTAGCTCGAACTTGATTTTGGAAAAGCTACACAATCTCAAGCAAGATCCGCTGACCAGAGAGACCTTCCTTGAAGCGTTGAACTCCGATCGCATGGTGATCGGCAGAACCTACTTTATGGAAGCGCAAGATTCGTTAGTTATTCCCATTCGTAAAGCGATTCCAGATAAAAATGGCGTAGTACAAGCGGTAATGACGGCTGGCTTTAACATGAATACGTCGTCAGTGTTTCGTAACGACATTCATGCTAATGAACACAATCGCGTGTCCCTAATTAGAAACGACGGCTACCTTACGTTTAGCTCATCTGAAGACACTACGATCAAGGACTATCAAAAGCCCGCCGATGATTTAAATAAACAAGCCTTATTGGATCAAATCCAGCAAGACTACGGCTGGGATACCGACCAAGTAAAACAGCTAACCCGAGCAATCAATGTCGTCGTCGATACCCAACGTTTGAATGAATTAATCACACTCAAATACATTCCTGATTATGGCTTATGGGCGGCGTCGTCGACCGATTTGGGCTTCATTAAGCGCGGCTTTTACAGCCAATTTGCGTTTTACTGCATCGTCTTTCTGATCGTTCAAGCAGCGTTTTATGCGCTGTTTCGCTCAATCGCTAACAATGAACACGAAACCAAAGAGCGTTTGCTTTACCAAGCTTGTCATGATCATCTAACTCGCCTACCTAATCGTGAGTATTTACGTTCCAACATTCAACGTTGGATGTGTGGCAGCAGTAACCCGTTCACCTTAATGTTCATTGATATCGACAACTTCAAATCGGTCAATGACACACACGGCCACGAATTTGGTGACGAAGTTCTAAAACAGATCTCGACTCGCCTTAACCACTTTTCGGGCGAAGGTCGTTTGATCGTCCGTGAGGCAAGCGATGAGTTCATCTTTATCGTTAATCGAACTGATGAAGAGACCATCAAAGATCTAGCAAGCGAGCTGATTCAAACGCTTTCCAAACCATATAACGTTAACGATAACCAGTTCCTGCTCAGTTGCAGCATTGGGATTGCGTTCTACCCAATGCACGGCGACAACTTAGACGCGCTGCTGCTTTCTGCAGATATCGCCATGTATCAAGCGAAGAAACAGCGTAATGCGTACAGTCTGTTTAATCAGGAGATGCAAGCAAGTCATCTGCACAAGATGAAAGTCGAGCAACGTCTGAGGCTTGCGATTGAGAAGCAAACGCTGTTTATGGCTTATCAACCGCAGTTAAACATCAATGGCGAGATTTATGGTGTTGAGGCACTTGTTCGTTGGGAAGACGAGGAACTGGGCAAAGTACCACCTAACGAATTTGTTCCTGTCGCTGAAAGCTCAGGTTTGATGGTGCGTTTGGGTGAGTTGATCATCGAAAAGAGCCTTGAAGATATGGGCTTACTGACAACCCATCTTGCCACCCCAATTCAGATGTCGATCAATATTTCCGTCAAGCAGTTCCTACACGCCAAATTTATAGAGCGCTTGATGGCGGCGATGGACAAATACCATCTTGATTGCAATAGAATCACGTTAGAAATTACCGAAAACTTGTTTATCGAAGATCTAGAAAAGTTCTCTCCGACTTGCGAGCGCTTGCACGCTTTGGGCTTTAAGATTTCATTGGATGATTTCGGAACGGGCTACTCGTCACTAAGCATGTTGAGAACATTGCCGATTGATGAAGTTAAAATTGACAAGAGCTTTGTCGACAATATTGAGCACGATAAAAAAGCGCTGAATATGGTGAAAAACATCATCGCTATTGGCAAAAACTTCGAAATGAAAGTCTTAGCTGAAGGGGTCGAAACGCAACGCCAACGCGACCAATTAGAAGCGTGTGGCTGTGATTTGATTCAAGGTTATTTCTACTCCAAGCCACTCTCTTTTGACCAACTTGTTAGCTTTGTGAAAGACAATAAAGAAGAAAAAGCCATCATAGATTAACGATGGCTTTAGTGATGTCGGTTTTAAACCACAATTTCCATTTATTTCTGCATTTCTTGGTACATCACCTCAACAAGCTCGCCTTTCGGGTCGCCCGACAATTCCCAAGTAAAAATGCCACCTAAGTTCGCCTGTTTCGCCCAATTTGCTTTGGCTTTGATCGAGCGTTGATCTTCGTAAGAGATAAAAACTTTCTTTTCAGGATTCCACAAGTACGGCGCTTGGGATTGCTCATCATAGTTGTACTCGTAGCCCTGCTTCGCTCCATAGTTCTTCACTAAATCCCAGAACATGAAATAGCCGTTCTCACCCGTACCAAACTGCGCTCCTTGCTCGGATACGAGATCTTGCGTTGGTAAGCCACCCGAAAAGTCTTTAGTACCTTGCCAGCCACGCCCATAAAATGCAGCGCCAATCACCAGTTTTTCACTTGGAATACCCAGCTCGATCATCTGGTTGATGAACACGTCTGCGCCCATGCCCCACCAGCTTCGCTCTGTCGCGTGCAAGTTGGTAGTATGGCCAGTTTGTTGCCCCCACCCACCAAGAAAGTCATACGTCATCGCAAACATGTTGGTTAGGTACGGTTCTGCTGCTTTCCAATCGATACCTGCCGCTTTTGGACCAACGCCTACCGCCGTAGAAAGCTCGTATTCACGTTTGGTTTGATTTGTGAGTTCATCTAACTCTGCACGCATGGTTTTCACCAAGTAGGTAAACGCCTCACGCTCAGACGCTTTTTGTTCATCAGAAAGCTTGGTATCTGGGTTCCAAGGCGACGTTGTTAAACCGCCACCGCCTGGGTATTCCCAATCCAAATCAATGCCATCAAAAAAATCATATTGAGCAATCAACTCAACGGCACTTTTTGAGAATTGATCCATCGCTTGTTTGTTTTTCGCCATAGCATGGAACGGTTCGGACATTGTCCAACCACCAAAAGAAGGAAGAATTTTGAGATCAGGATGTTGTTTCTTCATTTCGGCAAGTTGAGCGAAGTGACCTTTGTATGGCACGTTAACTGAGACAGCGCCAAAGTTCTTTTCCAGTGCCGCTTCGGTATCGACAATGATCGCCGTATAGGGATCTTTTCCTTCGCATTGTTTAGCTACTAGGTTTTGCACCGTTTCAGAAGCACCGGTATGAGGACCGCACATACTGAGAAACGCGTAAATCACATGTGTCAGTTTATCGGCGGGAATATCTTTCACCGTGTATGGGTTTTCTGCGTTCGCGTACTGCCAATCCGCAAAGTAACCCGCTACGACTTTTTGCTCGGCGTGCGCCGCACCAGTTATCCCCATAATTAGTGCAGCAAGAAGTGTCTTTTTCATTGTTTTCTCCAGAGTAGGTGTACAAATTTAAAGCTACTCCTAGAGAATATTTTTAACTTGAAAACGAAATCAGGCTGCGAGTCATTTATAAATCCTCGCCGCCTGATTACATAAGTTGCATATTATTTGTGCTAACTCTCAGATGCCGCGTTGCCGTGCATCTGCTCATCCAAGTTCAATACTGTCAAAGCGTTGCTTACACTGGTAGCAATCACGTCGATTGCACCGGTACGTAACGCACCAAGTAATGCAAGCGGTTTACTGTTTTCAGCAGCGATAGCAATCACTTCTGCGATTGGCCGAAACTCTTCAATTCCAAGGCCAATGACACGGTCACTCATTACGGTGTTGGCAACGTTACCGTGAATATCAAAGAAGTCATAACCCGCAAAGTCTCCTACTACGCCTTGTTTTAGTCGAGATTGAACCACTTCATCTGGTGTAAACCACCCTAGATCGACCATGTAGCTGTTTTCGCTCATATCACCAATACCGACTAAAGCGACATCGGCTTTACGTGCCAAATCGAGCGTTTGTTTGACGGTCGCATTCTGCATGAACGCCATTTTTTGCTCGCGGTTTTCTGCATAAGCCGGCGCGTAAAGCGTTTCGGACGTTCCGCCGTACTTTTTAGCTAACTGACGACAAATGTGGTCAGCATTGTACATACCACCACGTGGGTGAATACCGCCGATACCACACACAAATTTGCAGTCTCGTGGGGTGATCACCCCAATATGATGAGCAACAGAAGAGACGTTACGCCCTTGTCCAACGGTCACCACCATGCCGTTTTTAAGCGTACTGGTGAGATAATTGGATACTAATCCCGATACCTGCAGTCGCTGCGCTTCTTCATTCGGCTGGTCAAGAGCGACAAGCGCGCGCTTTACGCCAAATCGCTCGATCAAACGTTGCTCAATCTTGGCGCTGAATACCGGGTGATATTTAACGGTGATTTCAACGATGCCTTCATCACGCGCTTGTTTGAGCATTCGCCCTACCTTCGCGCGTGAAATGGCAAATTTTCTCGATATCTCTTCCTGAGTCGCACCGTCCTGATAGTAGGCAACGGAGATCTCTGTCAACAAATCCGTGTTTTCAATGGAAATATCTTGGTTAGAACTGCTCATGTTTACTCTCGTCGTTTAAGAGGCCCGACATTGTATGCAATAAGTGAGCATCTGCTCATTGACTTAGCATATGTTCTCCATCAATTTAAACGCAACATTTGCTCACTGCAATAACATTTTCTCAGTACGGTTTTTTGCTATTTCTAACAACGCTCAAGCATTGAGCAATAAGGGCAAACGTTTATTTGGGTTAACCGCTAAACACACAGTAAAAAAACGTTGATGAAGTTCACTATAAGTCGACTTCACCGATTGACTTTCGGCATAGATAGGATAAATATGAACACATCATTTACTCAGCTATCGATCAAATGTTCATAGCATTTGTTCGGTAACGAAATTTTCCGTAGTTGGCTGAGCAGATGTCTCATTAAACGCGATGAGACGATTAGCTAACTCGCTTGCAAATGCACAAGCTGTGGCAACAAAAACCACGCTTAAGCCCATTTATATAGGATGATCGATTATGAGCAACAAGTTAGAGCAACTTCGTAAACTAACGACTGTAGTAGCAGACACTGGTGAAATTGATGCAATCAAAAAGTACCAGCCAGAAGACGCAACAACTAACCCTTCTCTTATCCTAAAAGCAGCTCAAATCGCAGAGTACGCACCTCTAATCGATGCTTCAATCGAATACGCTAAAGCACAGAGCAACGATAAAGCTCAACAAGTTCAAGACACTTGTGACATGCTTGCAGTAAACATCGGTAAAGAAATCCTAAAAACTATCCCAGGTCGTATCTCTACAGAAGTTGATGCTCGCCTATCTTACGATATGGAAGGCAGCGTAGCGAAAGCACGCCAACTAGTGAAAATGTACAACGATGCTGGCATCACTAACGACCGCATCCTTATCAAACTGGCGTCTACTTGGGAAGGTATCCGCGCAGCTGAAATCCTAGAGAAAGAAGGCATCAACTGTAACCTGACTCTTCTATTCTCATTCGCTCAAGCGCGTGCTTGTGCAGAAGCGGGCGTATTCCTAATCTCTCCATTTGTTGGCCGTATTATGGACTGGTACAAAGCGAAAGAAGGCCGCGACTTTGAAGCATCAGAAGATCCAGGCGTACTGTCTGTTACTAAGATCTACAACTACTACAAAGAGTACGGCTACCAAACGGTTGTTATGGGCGCAAGCTTCCGTAACATCGGTGAGATCCTAGAACTTGCTGGTTGTGACCGTCTAACTATCGCTCCTGCTCTACTTGCAGAACTAGAAGCTGCAGAAGGTGAAGTGGTTGAGAAGCTAGTTGATTCTAAAGGCGCAGCTGAGCGTCCAGCACCAATGACTCACGCTGAGTTCCTATGGGAACACAACCAAGACCCAATGGCTGTTGAGAAACTGGCAGAAGGTATCCGCAACTTCGCAGTTGACCAAGGCAAACTAGAAGCGATGATCGAAGCTAAGCTTTAATTGCTTACCAAGAGCGAGTAGCCCGTCTACTCGCTTTTAGCATCAGCGCTCATTCAAGATTTTCTATTTGAACTTGTTTATACGAGTTCCCTCTATTTAAACACTTATCGAGAAGTAATCACTATGGATCGTAAATACCTAGCAAATGCAATCCGTGCGCTAAGCATGGACGGTGTTCAACAAGCTAACTCTGGCCACCCAGGCGCACCTATGGGTATGGCTGATATCGCTGAAGTTCTTTGGCGTTCTCACCTAAACCACAACCCATCAAACCCTGAATGGGCAGACCGCGACCGTTTCGTACTGTCTAACGGCCACGGCTCAATGCTAATTTACTCTCTACTGCACTTGAGCGGTTACGAGCTATCTATCGATGATCTGAAAAACTTCCGTCAGCTTCACTCTAAGACTCCAGGTCACCCAGAGTACGGCTACGCTCCTGGTATCGAGACAACAACGGGCCCTCTAGGTCAAGGCATCACCAACGCTGTTGGTATGGCAATGGCTGAGAAAGCGCTAGCAGCGCAATTCAACAAAGAAGGCCACGACATCGTTGACCACTTCACTTACGTGTTCATGGGCGACGGCTGTCTAATGGAAGGTATCTCGCACGAGGCTTGCTCTCTTGCTGGTACGCTAGGCCTAGGCAAACTGATCGCATTCTGGGATGACAACGGCATCTCTATCGACGGTCACGTTGAAGGTTGGTTCTCTGACGATACACCTAAGCGTTTCGAAGCTTACGGTTGGCACGTAATCCCAGCAGTAGACGGTCACGATGCTGACGCAATCAACGCAGCGATTGAAGCTGCAAAAGCGGATCCTCGCCCTACTCTAATCTGTACTAAAACTATCATCGGTTTTGGTTCTCCAAATAAATCTGGTTCACACGACTGTCACGGTGCACCACTAGGCGCTGAAGAAATTGCAGCGACACGTAAAGAACTAGGTTGGGAGCACGGTCCTTTTGAAATTCCGCAGGAAGTCTACGCAGAATGGTCAGCGAAAGAAACAGGCGCAGCTAAGGAAGCAGCGTGGAACGAGAAATTTGCAGCTTATGAAGCAGCGTACCCTGAGCTGGCAGCTGAATTTAAACGCCGCGTAAACGGTGAACTTCCAGCTGAGTGGGAAGAGAAAGCAAGCCAAATCATTGCTGATCTTCAAGCAAACCCAGCAAACATTGCGTCACGTAAAGCATCTCAAAACGCTCTAGAGGCATTTGGTGCTCTACTACCTGAGTTCATGGGCGGCTCTGCTGACCTAGCGCCTTCTAACCTAACCATGTGGTCTGGTTCTAAGTCTCTAGAAGCGAACGACTTCTCTGGTAACTACATCCACTACGGTGTACGTGAATTTGGTATGACTGCTATTATGAACGGTATCGCACTACACGGCGGTTTCGTTCCTTACGGCGCAACATTCCTAATGTTCATGGAATACGCTCGTAACGCAATGCGTATGGCTGCTTTGATGAAAATTCAGAACATCCAAGTGTACACACACGATTCTATCGGTCTTGGCGAAGATGGCCCAACTCACCAACCAGTTGAACAAATCGCTTCTCTACGTTTGACTCCAAACATGAACACATGGCGTCCATGTGACCAAGTTGAGTCTGCTGTAGCATGGAAACTAGCGATTGAACGTAAAGATGCCCCAACAGCACTTATCTTCTCTCGTCAAAACCTAGCGCAACAACCACGTAGCGCTGAGCAAGTTGCAGACATCGCGAAAGGTGGTTACATCCTGAAAGACAGTGAAGGTAAGCCTGAGCTAATCCTTATCGCAACAGGTTCTGAAGTTGAGCTAGCAGTGAAAGCCGCTGAGCAACTAACCGCAGAAGGTAAGAAAGTACGCGTTGTTTCAATGCCATCAACAGATGCATTCGATAAACAAGACGCAGCTTACCGTGAAGCAGTTCTACCATCAGACGTAACAGCACGTATCGCTATTGAAGCGGGCATCGCAGACTTCTGGTACAAGTACGTTGGTTTCGACGGTCGTATCATCGGTATGACAACATTCGGTGAATCTGCACCTGCTGACCAGTTGTTCGAAATGTTTGGTTTCACTGTAGAAAACGTAGTGAACACAGCAAAAGAACTACTAGCGTAATTGCGTTAAAAGATAATCAGTTTTCTCTATTGCGAATTTGAAAACTGAAAAGCCCCGCCAGAAATGGCGGGGCTTTATTTTATCTCGAGTTTGTTTGAGATATTTGACGTCGCTAAAAGGCAGCTTTACAACTGCTTATCTTCAAATCGAATCGCAAGCTGATAGAAATCTTGTACTTGTTCTTTCAACTGACGGCTGTTTTGCTCAACAGAATGCGTAGCTGCTAAGTTTTGCTCTGCGGTCGACGCAATAGAATGAATGTGCTGGTTTACATCGCTAGATAGCTTTAACTGGTTGTTCGCCGCTTCTGCCACATCAACCATCAAACCACTCATGCTTTGCATCATCTGTTCAACTTCAGACAAACGCAGCGCGCTTTGCTCAGCAACTTGAGAACAGGCATCGGTTTGCTCTTTGTTTGCCAAAATATCTTTCTGCCAACCTTCTATCGTCGAAAGCATAGCAGAGATAGACGCTTGAATTTGCTCCGTCGCATTCGACGTACGTCCAGACAGTGCGCGAACTTCATCAGCAACAACAGCAAAACCACGACCTTGCTCACCTGCCCTTGCAGCTTCGATCGCCGCGTTCAGCGCCAGCAAGTTGGTCTGCTCTGCAATACCACCGATTTCAACCATCAAATGATTCACTTTCTGTGCCTGATCGCTCAGTTGATACGTCGTTTCCGTTGCTTTTTCAGCTTGAAGACTCAATTGCGCTAGGTTGGTATGCGTTTGATCGATCGTCTCTTTGGCCATCATGCATGACTTCAAGGTGTCATCAATTAGCATATGCGCATCGTTAGTGCTTGAAGATACCGAATTCGCTGAAGATTCCACTTCTTGCGTCGCATCTCGCACGCGTCGAATATCACTGTTTTGTTGGTTCAACGCGGCTGAAACCTCAGCAGTTGTTTGACTGAGTTCTTCAGCGCAATTTTGCAGTTGCAGCGCCGAGTCGGTCATTCTTCCCAATACGGTTCGAATCCTTGCAGACAACATTTTGATATGGAAATCAGCAATCGAAAATGCGCTATTGCCTGAATAGATCAAACGGCTCACGCTGTCATACTGCTTTTGCAGCTTTTTGAGCTGTTGAGGCGTATCAATCAACTCTTGGCGGAACAATAACGCTAAAACGCTCGCTGGTAATGCACTTGCAAGCCAAGCAAGCGGACCTTCAACAGATAGTGCGTACGCTGCGGCAGGTGCAGTTAATGCACCAAGTAGGATCGCATAGCGAACCGTTTCGTTAATTTTTAACGACCAGGTTCTACCCGCTTTCTCGGCGGCTAGCATCCCCTTGTAAGCTTTTGCAGCAATATCCACCCATTCACGCTTAGGCTTAACGCGCACAGATTGATAACCGACAACTTGGTTTTTTTCATAGATAGGCGTTACGTAGGCATCTACCCAGTAATAACCGCCAGATTTGGTGCTGTTTTTAACCATACCTCGCCACGCTTTGCCTTCTTTAAGGCGTGCCCACATATCACCAAAAGCGGCTTTAGGCATGTCACTATGACGGACGATATTATGATTCTGACCGACTAACTCCTCGTGCGTGTATTCTGCAACGCGACAAAACGCGTCATTACAATAAGTAATAACGCCTTTTAAGTTAGTGGTCGAAACGAGTTCTTCAAGTTCTCCGACGAGGGTTTCTTGAGCTTTCTGAGAAAAATTGGCTGACATAGACGATACTTCTATAATTTTTATTAGTTTTCGGCGAGATGTATACAGGATTATTGTTTTTATTACAAAATGTTAGATAAAAAGTATTATCAATACGACATTTTTAGTGTGGGAATTATCATCACTGGCAGAAATTTGCGCGTTACCAGTCAAAATTTGAGCTAATAAACAAAAAACTCAGCGTTCATATGCTGAGTTTTTCTGTGACAGGTTGAAAGTTAGGCTATTTGGGATTCTGTTTTGTTATCCGTTTTCATCGCAAAGATCACAATCACGAGCAATACGAACGGAAGAACATACAAGTTCAGGTTTTGCCAACCGACTGTCGATTCAAGCCAGCCAGAAAGTAAGGCAGTAATGGTGACACAGCTGAACACGAAGAACTCATTAAACGCCTGCGCTTTGCTGCGGTTTTTCGCTTCGTAACTTTGGCTAAACAGCCCCGTTGCAGCGATAAACATGAAGTTCCAACCTACGCCCAACAAAACTAAGGCAAGGCTAAAGTGCCAAATGGACACACCATGAATGTTAATCCCTATACAAGCAATAAACAGCACACCTCCCGCTAGGATCATTTTCTTTGCGCCGAACTGCTCAATTAATCGACCAGTAATAAAGGCCGGAGCGAACATGCCGAGCACGTGCCACTCAATCACACCTGCGGCTTTGTCGAAATCGAAACCACAACCAATCATCGCCAAAGGCGTCGCTGTCATTAGAATATTCATCACCGCATAAGCCACCATTGCCGCTAACACAGCAATCATAAAGTTCGGGCGTCTTATGATGTCACTAATAGTATCTGCTTTAACATGCGACAGCTGAGTATGCGCTGGCGGGAACCGAATCGTTTGAAGCAATACAAGCGCGGTGATGTAGAGAACAATCAGGACAGAAAAAGCACTCGTATATAAACCATCGTCTGACCATTGTTGCGAATACACCGCTAAGTTCGGACCGAGAATAGCCGCTAATACCCCACCCGCCATAGATATTGAAATTGCTCTGTGTCTTGCCGATTCTTCACACACTTCTATTGCAGCAAAACGATAGAGCGTGCCAAAGCCGATTCCGACACCGAGCAAAAACGTAGAAAAACAGAATAGATAAAAGGTTTGTTGGCTTAACGCGTACGTCGCCAAACTTGCGCCCACGATGCCGATGAGGTTACCTAGGCTAAAGCCCAAACGACGACCGAGTTTCCCCATAATCAATGATGCAGGTATCGTTGCCGCCATTAAACCGAGAAACTGCAGTGCGACAGGCAAAGTAATAAAGCTCGGTGACGGGGCAAGTGTTTTGCCAATGAGCGCGATCACCGAGATCAAGAGGATGTTTCCTGTCATCAAGAGTGCTTGGCACAACGATAACAACCATACGTTACGATTCAAATCCATTTCCTTTGGTTAAAATTCCTTCAAACAACATATAGGAAAGACCGCGTAATAGAAAGAGATGCGATTAATTCTCAATAAAAAGAGCCAGAGACATAGTGCCTCTGGCTCTTTAAGTACTCGCTTGTTAAAAATGTTCTTGCTGCTGAGCTTATTTGCTACGGCGCGCTTTTACTGCTTCAGAAAGCTGACGAAGTACCGTTTCTGTATCGTCCCAACCGATACATGCATCAGTAATCGACTGACCGTAAGTTGCCACTTTACCATCCACTAAATCTTGGCGGCCTTCAACCAAATGAGACTCGATCATCACGCCAAAGATTGCATCTTCACCACCAGCGATTTGCTCTGATACATCATCAGACACTAGCATTTGACGTTTGAACTGCTTAGAGCTGTTCGCGTGGCTAAAATCGATCATCACTTTCTTCGGTAGACCTGCCGCGTCCAACTTGTCTTTGATTTGAGCAACGTGTGCTGCACTGTAGTTTGGTTCTTTACCACCACGTAAAATGATGTGGCAGTCTGGGTTACCTGCGGTTTCAACAATCGCTGAATGACCGTACTTCGTTACCGATAGGAAATGGTGAGAAGCGCTTGCAGAACGAATAGCATCACTCGCGATTTTAATGTTACCGTCAGTACCGTTTTTGAAACCAACCGGGCAAGAAAGACCAGAAGCGAGTTCGCGGTGAACTTGCGATTCCGTCGTGCGTGCACCAATCGCGCCCCAGCTGATCAAATCCGCCACGTATTGAGGTGTGATCATGTCTAGGAATTCACTCGCTGTCGGTAGGCCCATATCAGTAAGGTCCAAAAGCAGCTTACGTCCGATACGCAGACCATCATTTAGCTTAAATGTGTCGTTCAGGTATGGGTCGTTGATCAAACCTTTCCAGCCTACTGTCGTGCGTGGTTTTTCAAAGTAAACACGCATCACAACTTCCAGTTGCTCACCAAGTTCATCACGCAACACTTTCAGCTTTTTGCCATATTCAACTGCAGCTGCAGGGTCATGGATAGAACAAGGACCAACGATCACAAGTAAACGATCATCTTTTCCTTCAAGAATATTGTGAATGGCATTACGGCAATCAAAAGTGGTCGAAGAAGCGGTTTCGGTCGCTGGGAACTTCTCTAGAACTGCAACAGGGGGCAATAACTCTTTTACTCTATTAATTCTTACATCATCAGTTTGAAACATTACTTCTACTTCCTGGTTGTTATTTCCGACCCAATTTTTGCCAACTATACTCATTGCAACATTGTTCACAAAGCGAGCAGCAACAAGGGCTCCGGTGATTATCTGTCTATCGTTCCAATTAACTTATCGGCTTCCCCATAGACTTGCAATCACTTTTTGCAAATAAATGCAAACAAATTACAACCGTTAACTATCTCGCACATCGTAAAATAATATTTACACGAAAAAGTTCAAAATAATCATCAATTTTCTTATGACACTAAAAATCTTTACTACAATGTAAGAAATATCAGAAGTTTGTGAGGTGTTATTGGGTAATAAATGTTGATCAAGTTCAAAGATATTGTTGCTTGATGTGAAATCATTAGAATATTGAACTAATTTCTTATAAACGCTGGTTTTTTCTAAATTTTTGATAAAACAAAGTAGAAGTTAATATGCAATCAATACAAGGAAACATTATGAACAAAGTAGCAATTGCAGTAGCAGCAGTGGTAGCTGGTAGTAGCGCGCTTTTAAACTCTGCTCAAGCTGAAATGTATATCGGGGGCAAAGTGGGCATGACTACACTTGACGATGCTTGCTATCTAAATAGCCCTTGTGATGATGAAGCTTTTGGTGCCGGACTACATATCGGTTATGACTTTACCGATTTCATCGGTCTAGAGTACGGTGTCGATTTCTTAGGCGACTACAAAGCGAACTTTAAGTCAGGAGCTAGTACAGTTGATACGATCGACGGCAATTTAACGGCTTTAACACTTGCGCCTAAATTCAACTGGCATCTAAACGATTCTTGGAACTTATTCGCTAAGATCGGTGGTGCGTACATGATGTCTGAAGACGAAAAAGATTTCGTTGCAACAGGCTCACTAGGTGCTGAATATTCGATTGATAGAAACTGGAGTGTTCGCGCTGAGTACCAACGTTACCAAGATATGTCAGATGACGTTTGGGACGATATGGACGCAAACTTCTTCGGTATCGGCGTTAACTACAAATTCGCAGCTGCGCCAGTGGTTGCTGCTGTTGTAACAGAAGAAGTAGTTGAGCCAGATCCAGAACCAGTACTAATGAGCAAAGTTCACAAAGAAGAGTACGGTACAGGCACGTTTGAGTTCGACAGTGCGAAACTTACTGAGTCTGTTTCTGAACGTCTAGACAACTTTGTTTCATTCCTAAACGAATACCCACAAGCTCAAGTTGAAATCACAGGTTACACTGATAGCTCAGGTCCTGCGGCTTACAACCAAAAACTGTCTGAGCGTCGTGCTCAAGCTGTGGCAGATTACATCACTGGCGCTGGTATCGATGCTGATCGCCTGACAGTGAAAGGTATGGGTGAAGAGAATCCAGTAGCTGACAACAGCACTCGTGAAGGTCGTGAGAAAAACCGTCGCGTAGAAGTTGTGGTTCCTTCGTTCGAATACCAAGAGATGGTTCAACCATAATCTGAATGTTCACACATTCTCATCAAAAGGGGTGCGCTTGCACCCCTTTTCACTTTCAGGATTTTTGGATTTTTGGATTTTTGGATTTTTGGATTTTTGGATTTTTGGATTTTTGGATTTTTGGATTTTTGGATTTTTATAAAGGAAATGAAATCAAGAAATGAAGATTCAAGCATCGTCCATCGATAGTAAGCACTTATCTCTTCGGATAAAAAACGAGATTATTTCCTTCGACCATGACACAGTCCATCCCCGCAGAATGAGCCGCACGTTTACCCAATTCTGTGTCTTCAAAAACCAGACAGTTTTGCGCGTCAATCCCTAATCTATCTGCGGCTAATAGAAAAGTATCCGGACATGGTTTGTGATTTTCGACATCACTAGCCGTCACAACGGCATCAAGCTTGTCGATCAACCCTGCATGACTGAGCAGACGCATCGCACTTTCTCGCTGACTTCCCGTTCCGACCGCAATTTTCTTTTGGCCTAAATATTCGTCAAGAACAATGCCAGTGCACTGGATGACCTCGCCCTGCAATTCCATCGCGGCAAACGTCTCCATTTTGAATTTCGAAACCGTTTGAGGATCTAGAGATAACCCATAATGACGATTCAACTCAGCGACAATTTTAAAACTCGGCATTCCACCTAAGCTGTGTAACCACTCCTGACAAAAGGGAAAATCAAATCGGTCAGCCGTTGCTTGCCAAGCCGCAAGGTGGGCAGGCATGGTATCAATCAAGGTACCATCCATATCGAAGATGAATCCTTCATATGGTCTAAAATCAATCGTGCTCATGTCTTTTCTTCTATTTGTACATCTGTAGTGTTAATTTATCAGCTCTTTCAATCGTCCTTATCGGCATTTGCTTATCATGCTCAAAATTTCGAACTCCGTCACACTTCAAGAATGGGAAATACAATTAACGCCCATTAGAGCTCAAGGAAATGGCGGACAGAACGTTAACAAGGTAGCGACTGCCATACATCTGCGCTTCGATATACACCATTCAAGTTTACCGGAATTCTACAAAGAGCGATTACTTGCACTTTCTGATAGCCGTATCACTAAAGATGGTGTGGTGATCATTAAAGCGCAACAGTTTCGCACACAAGAAAAAAACAAAGAGGATGCGCTAAATCGCCTACAAGAGTTGATTAAAGCTGCCGCCTTACAAGATAAGAAGCGCATTAAAACAAAACCAACCCGAGCTTCACAACGCCGCCGACTTGATAGTAAGAACAAGCAGGGGGCAAAAAAGCAGCAACGTAAAAAAGTGCTGTATTAAGGCATGTCATTTTCACGACATGTTAGTTGAACAACGTTTGCTAGCCCTTGGAAATCTGATTGGATTTCTCTTTTTTAGTCACTTATTCAGGAAACAACAATATGACTATTAGGCAAAAACTCTACTTCCTCGGAGTTATCGCCATTTTAGGCATTGTGACCCTTTTGGGTACCTCATCTCATTTCGCAAATCAGAGCAATGAACTCAACCACGCAGTAAAACTTGTCGGTGATTTAGAAATACGCTTACTCAACTTGCGACGTAATGAGAAAGACTTTTTACTTCGCAGCAATGTCAAATACTTAGATAAATTTGATAGCAATGTTGATAAGTTTTTAAGCACCGAGAAAGAGCTCGCTCAAATCCTAAACCGATACGACCTACCCTCAAGTCAGCGTTTCAAGCAGGATTTACTCGCTTATCAAAAAGGTTTCCAAGCATTAGTTTCCGCTTCTCAAAAGTATGGCCTAGACAAAGAAAGTGGCATTCTTGCGCGTTACGAAAACCTGCTACTTGAAGCAAAGAAAAGCGCCGACCATCAGCAAATCCTTTCTCTTATCCAGTTTGATAATGCGGTGAAAATGGGCGAATTTGACTCAAGCAAACTGTCTGACCTATACGTTCCAGAACTGTTAGAGTCAGCGAAACAACTTGCAGCTCAAAAACAAGTCATTGGTGTGGCGTACAACAAAGGTTTACTGGGCGAAACTCGCGCGCTATCTCACGCCGTGGAAGAGCAGTTTGAAGCTTTCTCATCATCGATTGATTCTGCCGCAACCCAACGCGATGAAAAAATGGCAAGCATCAAGCAAGCCATTACGGCGTTCATCTTAGTAGTGATTTTTGCGCTGATTTGGCAAATTTCTCGATCTATCAACGTTCGTGTTGGTAGCTTACTAGCAACGATTAAGAACATCAGCGAAAGCAATAACATGGGCTTACGCTCTGATCTTGCAGGTAAGGATGAACTGTTTGATATCAGCCACCATCTCAACGATCTGCTCGAAAAGCTGGAGCGTTTGATCCACAACACACAAGAAAAATCGATGCAGTTAACAGCGAGCACGGACAACATGCATCGTGAGCTTGAAGGTGTTATGGAACAGTTCCACGCACAGACTGATCACACCGCCTCTATGGCGACGGCCGTGCAGCAGATGGTTGCCACTATCGGTGAAATTTCTGAAAGCACATCGGTTGCGGTTGAAGGTGTTCACCAAGCTGCGACTAACGCCGAACAAGGTCGCTCTGTCGTAGAAATGACCGTGACGAATGTTGGTCAGCTGACGGGTATCCTCTCGAACAGCCAACAGTCTATTGGCTCATTGAACCAACACGTCGATAAAATTGGCGGTGCGGTGAACATCATTCAAGACATTGCTGAACAAACGAACTTACTAGCACTTAACGCGGCTATCGAAGCGGCTCGTGCGGGTGAGCAAGGACGTGGATTTGCCGTGGTTGCAGATGAAGTTCGCGCTCTTGCGAGCCGTACACATCAATCCACGGAAGAGATCACGCGAGTGGTGATGGACATCCAAGCGCAGATGTCGATGGTGGTTTCCGATATTGATCAATGTAACGAACAAGGTCAGCAAACCCTGAGTGCATCTGAACAATTAGACGCGAGCCTCCAGCAAATCATCACGGACATGCACGCGATTCAAGGCAACTCAGAGCGCATTGCTTCTGCGATTGAAGAGCAAGGCATTGTGATGAACCAAGTTAGCGACTCAATCACTGAGCTGAACGTCATCTCTGAAAACAACATGCACTCCGCGCAAGAATGTTTGCATGAAGTGAACTCAGTGTCGGCTCAAGCACACGATATGGATGAAGCGGTAGCCGAGTTTAAGACTCGCTTAAAGTAATCTACTAGTAGATTCGTTAATCCAATAAGAAAGCCCGAAGCGAATGAATGCTTCGGGCTTTTTGTTTTCTATTTAGGCTCAGTATCAGCTCAGCCCAAATCGTGTCGGTAGTTATTCATCATCAAGCGGAACAAGCTTTGTATTGCCGCCATGAATCTTCTCACGTTGTCTTTGTACCAGAGCGTAGAAGCCCGGAATCAAGAACGTACCCGCAAGAAGCACACACAATAGACCACCAATCAGAGACACCCCGAGCGAGTTTTGGCTCACATGACCCGCGCCAGCGGCGAAGATCAACGGGAAAATCCCCAAGATAAACGACCAAGATGTCATGTTCACCGCACGGAAACGTAGCGTACCGCCTTTTACGGCTGCGTCATCGATGGAAACGTCTTTCTCTTCACGCTCTTGCTTCGCGAACTCCACAATCAAAATGGCGTTCTTCGCAGCCAAGGCTATAAGGAGAACGAGACCAATCTGAGCGTACAAGTTTAATGGCGTACCCGTTAAGTTCAGCGCGAGGAAGGAGCCTAGCGTTGCAACAGGTACCACCAAAATGATCGCCAGAGGAATACTCCAACTTTCGTACTGCGCCACCATGAACAAGTAAATGAAGATCAACGCCAACGCAAATGCGTAAATGGCTTGGTTCCCGGCAAGCACTTCTTGGTACGCCATGCCTGTCCATTCGTAGGTATAGCCCTGTGGTAGAACTTCTGCAGCAACACGTTCCATCGCTGCAATTGCATCACCACTTGAGTAACCCGGAGCAGGCTGGCCTTGAATGATAGCGCTACGGTACATGTTGTATCGCCATGCCACATCAGGTTCGAATACTTGCTCGTAGCTGACTAGTGTGCTTAGTGGCACCATTTCCCCCATCGAAGAGCGAACATGGAAACGTTCCAAATCTTGCATGCCACTACGGTGTTGGCTGTCCGCTTGCATGGTTACACGGAAGTTCTTACCAAACATGGTGAAGTCATTCACGTAAAGCGAACCTAAGTTGCCTTGCAAAGTTTGGAAGATAGACGACAGCGAAATGCCAAGTTGTTGCGCTTTCTCGCGGTCAATATTCACATAGTAATGCGGTACGTTCGCGCGGAATGTACTAAAGGTGTACGCGATCTCAGGAGCTTGGTTTGCTGCCTGAATCATCTCCCCCATCACCATCGACAAGTCAGTGCGGCTACGACCTAACGTATCTTCCAATACAAATTCAAAACCGGAAGCAGCACCCATACCCGGAACGGCAGGCGGCCCCATCGCAAACACGACAGCTTGAGGTAATTCCATCGCTGCTCGACCATTGATGCGAGCTGCTATCGCGTTGGCAGAATGTTCACCACCTAGCGAGTTACGCGTCTCCCAATCATGCAACTTGATGAACAGCGAAGCACCGTTTGACGCCGCAGCACCAGTCATAAACGAAAAGCCGTTTGCAACCGTTACGCCATCTACACCGGGTTCTTCCTCGATCATTTTCATCAAGTCGCTCGTCACCTCTTCTGTACGAGACAGAGAAGCAGAATCAGGCAACTGAACGTTGACCAGCAAAATGCCTTTATCTTCTTGAGGAACGAATGCCGTTGATGTCGTCTTCGCGAAGAAAGACACCGCAGCAACCGCAACGATGAAGAACGTAACCAATAACAGAGATTTCTTAACAAGGAATCCTGCAACTTGGCCGTAACGCGTAGTAACACGCTCTAGACCACGGTTGAATGCTTGGAACCAGTTAGCCGTGTTGCCGCCACCTTGTTTTAATACCAATGAACAAAGAGCCGGTGACAGCGTTAGCGCGTTGATTGACGAAATCACAACCGAAATACAGATCGTCAATGCGAACTGACGATACATGATGCCAGTAATACCCGGAAGCATCGCGACAGGTAGGAATACCGCCAACAGAACCAACGTTGAGGTAATGATTGGCCCAGTCACCTCTTTCATCGCTAGCAATGTTGCTTTGCGAGGTGAAATGGTTGGATCTTTCGCCATCGTGGTATCAACGTTTTCGATAACCAGAATCGCGTCATCCACCACGATACCAATCGCGAGAATCAAACCGAACAAGGTTACCGTGTTGATGGTGAATCCTGTCGCTTGCATGATGGCAAACGTACCAATCAACGAAACTGGAATCGCGACCACTGGAATTAACGTTGCTCGCGCACTGCCCAAGAATAGGTAGGTTACGGCAATAACCAGTAGAATCGCTTCGACAAGTGTTTTTACCACGCCTTTGATCGACTCAGCGACGAACACAGTCGTGTCGTAGCTGGTTTCGTAAGTCATACCTTCAGGGAAGTTTTCGCTCAATCGTTCAAGCAGTTCCATTACTGCTTTACCACTTTCTAATGCGTTTGCATCAGACTGAAGTGACAGAGCGACAATCGAAGCATCTTGTCCACGGAACTTACCGTTACCATCGTAGAACTTCTTACCCAGTTCAACACGTGCAACATCTTTTAGATAAACCGTAGAGCCATTTGGATTGGCACGAAGAACAACGTTTTCAAACTCGCTCACACTTTCTAAGCGACCTTTCGTCACTAGGTTAAACTGCACTTCTTGCGGGTTATTGTACGGCGCGGCACCAACACGGCCAGCAGCAACCTGGACGTTTTGCTCCGCTAAAGCAGCATATACATCCGATGTCGTTAGCTTGAGGTTGGCCATTTTTTCTGGGTCCAACCACACGCGCATCGCGTATTCACCACCACCAATTACATTTACTTCGCTGATGCCTTTCGCACGCGCCAACTGATCTTTTACGTTCAAGTTGATGTAGTTAATTAAGAATTGGTCATCGTACTTGCCGTCTGGTGAATAGAAGTTCAGAACCATCAATAGGTCAGGAGAACGCTTTTTCACCGTCACGCCGACCATGCGCACTTCCTGAGGCAGTTTTGACTCAATCTGTGACACTCGGTTTTGCACGTTCACCTGCGCCATATCTGGGTCGGTACCAACATCAAACGTAACGTTTAAGCTGTACGAACCATCGTTAGCACTTTTCGAAGACATGTAAATCATGTTTTCTACGCCGTTCACCGATGTCTCTATCGGATCGGCGATGGCCTGTTCAACCACTTCGGCACTTGCACCAGTGTAGTACGCCGTTACGCTAACCGACGGTGGACTAATTTGCGGATATTCAGCCACTGGCAAAATCGCTAACGAAATGGCACCAGCCAACGTCAGGATGATCGAAATGACCAGCGCGAACTTAGGTCTTTGTATAAAGAAACGACTTAACATGTGACCTCCTACTGTTTGTCTTCAGTTGGAGTTTGAACACGCACTTCTACGCCATTACGAACACGCTGTAGACCTTGTGTGATAACAGCTTCACCTTTCTCAAGACCTTCGCGAATGATGATGCCCTGCTCTACTTGCGGGCCAAGTTCTACATTGCGACGTTCAGCGACGTTGCCTTCCGTTGTCACCATCACGAAGTCACCTTCTAGGTCCGTTTGCACCGCACGACGAGGCACGACGATGACATCTCGCGTGTTCTTATCACGTAAGTTGACTTTGATGTGCTGGCCAGGAAGCAGTTTGTGTTCTGGGTTTGGCACCAACGCACGCATAGCAATCGTGCCCGTTTTGGTATCAATACGGTTACCCAAGAAATCAAGCTGACCTAGGTGTTCGAAAAACTGGCCGTTTTCTAGCTCTAGTTGCACTTCCACACCGTTCGACTCGGCCGAACCATCGCCTTTAATTCGATCCATGCCCATCGCTAAACGCTCACGTTCACTGACGCTAAACGAAGTGTGCACAGGGTCTAGGCTCACGAGCGTCGTCAGCACACCTGAAGATGGAGAAACCAGATCACCAGTACTCACTTTAGTGTCGCTAATACGACCACTAAACGGCGCTCGGATTTGCGTGTACGAAAGGTTGACTTCTGCAAGTTTAAGCTGTGCATTCGCAGCTTCTAGTTCTGCACGCGCGCCTAGCAATGTTGCTGTCAACGCATCAAATTCCGATTGGGAGATGCTTCCACGAGGAAGCAGGTTTTTACCACGTTGGTGATCAAGCTCTGCCTTTTTAAGCGAAGCTTTTGCTTGTGCTAACGCTGCTTTCGCACTTGCCACTTGTGCTTCAAAAGAAGAAGGTTCAATAGAATAAAGAAGCTGGCCTTTTTCTACCATTTGTCCTTCTTCAAAATGACGAGCTTGTAAATAGCCTGAAATCTGTGCTGTGATATTGGTATCTTCTACCGCTTCAATGCGACCGATATATGATTTACTCGGTTGGTAGTCGATTACCGTGACATCCTGAGTTACGACAAGAGGCGCTTGGCTCTCTCTTTGGGCATTATTCGCTTCTCCGCATCCTGCAAGGATAGCTGTAGCCGCCATTAATGCGACAAGTGGTTTCTTTTGCATGTATTTACCGTCTTTATGGAACAGGATATTGTTGAAAACACACTAACCTTACAGACAGTAGATTCCGAATTCTCCTACATAAATTGCGTAAAATGTTTCTAAATGTAATTAATTGAAACGAGCCGAAATAAAGTTGATGCATTTGAAATCATTTTCAGATCTTCATTCACCCCACAATATAAGCAACCTCTAATCATCAATGTGATGTATGACTCATTCGTTTGCCAATTTTGACCAACAAACTCATCAATAAAGGCGGAATTGTTGCTTAGAGCTGAACAAACTCTCCCCGATTAACCATGAAAACGAATCGCTTTCACTGTAATGCTCGTATTTCGACTATTTTTTTAAAAAAAATGGGTTATCATTCAGATAATTCAAAGCCTTCGACCGAGAGGATGAGCATGATTTCTAAATGGGCGAAACGTTTTTACCAAATGGCTGAACTGGTGGCGTCATGGAGTAAAGACCCTTCAACGCAGGTAGGTGCGGTGATCACTAAACAGAACCGCATTGTTTCTGTTGGCTTTAACGGTTATCCACACGGTGTTTCGGACAGCGTAGACACCGACGAACGTGAACTGAAATACTTAAAAACTCTGCATGCAGAAGAGAACGCAATTCTCTTTTCAAAACGCGATTTGGATGGTTGTGACATTTGGGTAACGCACTTCCCGTGCCCCAACTGCGCGGCAAAGATCATTCAAACAGGTATTTCGCGCGTTCACTGCCCAGAACAGTCTGAAGACTTTCTATCTCGCTGGGGAGATAAAATCCAAGTGAGCCAAGATATGTTTGATCAGGCGGGTGTTGAGGTAGATTGGCTACCGCTAGACGACATCAATTTCGAGGATAAAGACGTTCGTTAGTCCTTTCCAAAACTACAAAGCCCAGACGCACAAATTGTCTGGGCTTTTTTGTATCGATGTCACCCGTCACTCATTCAATTGAATTGAATGGGTGAACGTTCCATCAACCGTGTTTTTTAGCGGTAAGTTCAGCTATTTTTACAATCACAAGGACAGATTTTTCCATCATCTCTACAGAGATAAATTCATGGATACCATGAAAGTTGAAACCACCGGTGAAGATGTTAGGGCAAGGCAATCCCATAAAGGATAACCGCGCGCCATCCGTACCACCACGAATCGGTTTGATCAACGGTTCAACATCACACGCTTCCATTGCTTGTTTCGCTAATTCGATAATGTGAGGGTACGGCTCAACCATTTCGCGCATGTTGTAGTAACTGTCGGTAATGTTAAGTTCGACAGAACCGTGTTTCAGACCTGCGTTCATTTCATCGACAAGTTTTTGCATTAGCGCCTTACGCTCTTCTAACCCTTCACGGTCAAAATCGCGAATGATGTAACCAAGCTCACTGCGGGCGATACCCAGTTCTCCCGATTTCAGATGGAAGAAACCCTCATACCCTTCGGTGGTTTCAGGGGTTTGGTCTGCTGGCATTTTAACTTGGAATTGCGCCGCTAAATTCATCGCATTGACCATTTTGCCTTTAGCCGTACCTGGATGAACGCTTACGCCATGGAAAATCACATCGGCGCTTGCCGCATTGAAGTTCTCATATTCAAGTTCGCCTTGTGGCCCACCATCGATAGTGTAAGCCCATTTCGCGCCAAACTTCTCAACATCAAACAAATCTGCACCACGACCGATTTCTTCATCCGGCGTAAAACCGATACAAATGTCACCATGAGGAATGTCTGGATTCTCAATCAACATCGCGATCGCAGACAAAATTTCTGCGATGCCCGCTTTGTTGTCCGCGCCAAGCAACGTTGTGCCATCGGTGGTAATCAAATTGTGGCCGTGTAGGTTGTGCAAGTCTGGGTACTGAACCGGAGACAATACTTCGTCTCCCAATCCAAGAGCAATATCGCCACCTTGATAGTCTTCAACAAATTGCGGATTTACGTTCTTACCGGACGCATCTGGTGCAGTATCCATGTGGGCGATAAAGCCGATTGGTGGAACATCGTAATCAACATTCGACGGTAGTTTTGCCATCAAGTAACCGTGTTCATCTAAAGTCACATCGCTCAAACCAAGATCTAGCATCTCTTGTTTCAACAACTCTGCAAAAACGAGTTGGCCAGGTGAGCTTGGGCATTGGGCAACATGGGGATTTGATTGGGTGTCAAACGTGACGTAGCGAAGGAATCTTTCAACTAAATGCTTCATATTTATTCTCATTGTTCTAAGCGATCAACACCAGACTACGCATCGTACTCAAACAAACCGGCAATACTAAGGTTTGCCGAACATGGGTAGCTCTGACTAATGAACTCCAATTACTCTGAATGAGTTCGGCTACCTAATGTTATTTAAATGCGAGGCCGCCTAGTGCCCGTAATAAACCTCACTCCATGTTACGCTCTTAGTTCAATAAGAATTTGCTTTGAATCATTTTTTCATCAGAAAGTCTCGGTTCAGCCTGGCATACATAACGATAACCATTTGTTTTCAATATGTTTAATCTTGGAGTTCTTCTGCTAACACTTGCCATTCTTTGACTTTATTGTGGAAGTGGATCCACTGTTTATCGGTCATGGACTTCGCTACATTTAACGTCAATTGATCCACTAACCCAAGGTTGTGATCGATATTCTCGGATAGTTGCTCGCTATAATAGCTTTCCGGCTCGAACAATAACTGCATAAATACTTGTTGATAGACAACACTGTTGGACTGATTTTCAAAAAGGTATTCCAACTCTTGATATATTGAAGCGCGATAATTTCGCCAAAGTGGACTATTCAAAATCGTTTGCTGGGAAATTTGTTTTGCGTACCGTTTTTGATCGCTATTCAATTCCCCAATCCATTCTTCCATCCACTCCTCTGTATTCTCTAAAATAATCTCTCTGATCTCTGCTTCGGTTTTATCCGCATATTTTGCGTTTCTTTCTTGATAGTCCTTTCGCACGTTTTGCAAAAACTCTTGTTGTTGCTTTGGCGTCAGTTGTAAGCTCAAAGAGAACAAATCTGGCGCCGATCTCGACACAATACGGTCATAGTGCGCTTTCATTTTTTCTCGGTTTTGCTGCAAAAACGCGAGAGTAATATTGTTTGCGTTAATATTCTCAAGCTCTTTTAAGTGATCGATATATAACGGTAATTCTTCTTTCTTATGCCAATCTGCTAATAGCAATAGTCGCTCTTCAAGCAACGTTTCTTGTTCATCGTTAAGCGATACGTAGTCATCTAAATATTCAATAACAAACCAATCGATGTTGCTATATAGAAACTTTTTCGTACATCCGGCCAGTAAAATAACCAACAAGAACACGAATCCGTATTGAAGAACTTTATTGGATAAACTCGATAATTTAATCACTTATTCGTATTCCCTTTTCTATTGATTAAGTTCTATACTCAACTTGTATCACTTAATATTGCGGCAAACTTACGCCAGTGTGACAATTACTCATTGCCACCCTCATAGTATATAGAGTTTGAAATTAACTTTTTGATCACAACTATCCGCAAAAAAGTGAGTTAGAGCGCAATTATCGGTCGTTTTTTGTACCGAACAGCACTCCCTATAACGGCATATTATTTGCATGGATGATTTTAGGATAGGTTATGGAGGCGAAGTATGGCAGCCGCTGAGCAACTTGATACCAGTGTAGAATATGAAATTCGATATTTCGAACAGGGGAAAATGCACAGTATGATCGTCGTCGCCGAAAATAAAAAGGTGGCGCATCAGTATTATCTGGAGTGCGGCAAGCACAACAGTGACTTGTATTCTATTCGCCCAGACAAATGAAAAAACCGCCTTTAATGGCGGTTTTTTCATTTCTGCTTTTCTAAAAATTACTTAATAATTAATAGATAAGGTCGCAACACAGCGATGACAGCGTGATTATTTGATATCTCCGAAGCGCTCTAAGTAAAGTACCGTTGCCGCCGTGCGAGAAGGTACTTGAAGCTTCTTAAGTAGGCTCTTCATGTGTACTTTTACCGTCGATTCAGAAATAAACAAACGATCGGCAATCTGCTTATTGCGAAAGCCTCTTGCCACCTCTCGCAGGATTTGCGTTTCGCGATCCGTTAGCGAATCAAAAACATCTTCATGATCAGAGCGTTCACTCAAATACTTGGCAACCTCTTGGCTGTATGCCTTGTCACCCTGATGGGCCTGTTTAAGTAGCTCAACAAGCTCATCCGGCTCTGTATCTTTTAACAAATAGCCATCCGCGCCACTGCGTACAATCGCTTCAATATCCGCAGGGCTGTCTGAAACGGTCAGAATAACAATCCTCGCCTCACAACCATCTGCTCGCAGCGCTTTTAACGTATCCAGCCCAGACATGCCTTTCATGTTGAGGTCTAGCAGTACCAAATCGAGCTCAAGCTCATGCGCTTTTGCGACTGCATCTGCACCATTGCTTGCTTCTGCAACGACTTCAAACTCTGGCTCAAAGCTCAGGAGTTGATGGATACCACGTCGCATCAGTGGATGATCATCCACCAGCATTACTTTACACACTGTCAAAGTTTACTTCCTTACTGTGTTGGAATTCGAGTTTTACGGTGCATCCTTTGTTTATTGATGCCTCAATCTGTAGATCGGCGTGCAGTCTCGCTGCTCGCTCTTGCATGATCGTCATACCGTAATGATTAATTTTTTCGTCCTGATGTTCAAAGCCTACCCCGTCATCGGAGACGGTTACTGTGACTTTCCCATCACAATCAAGACATTGAATATGTATATGGTCAGCTTGCGCATGCTTAATCGCATTCAGTGCAGCCTCTCTGATCAACTGTAGTAAATGGACTTGTTGATGCGCATCTAATTCCGTCGATGAAAGTCTATTTTTCAACGTAATTTCTGCCGTTGTTTGCTCATTAAGCGTTTCAACCATCTCTTGCAGCGCTTGGCCAAAACTGCCTTCTTTGATCGTCAGACGGAATGTCGTTAACAGCTCACGTAACTGGGTATAAGCAGCCGACAAGCCCGTATCCAGCTCTGCAATCACTTGATTGGCTTGAGCGATGGCCTTTTCGTCAGGAAGATTTTTCACGCTTCTCTTTAATAAAGCGACCTGAATTTTCAAATAGGATAACGCTTGAGCCAAAGAGTCGTGAAGTTCGCGAGCAATGGTCGCGCGCTCTTCCATCAACAAAATTTGCTCTGCTTGACGCTGTGCGCGATTGTAATACACCGCTCGCGAGAGAATTTGTACAAAGTTGTCAATTAGCGTCTCGTTCGGGCACGGTAAGCCTGCCTTCCAATACAAAGAGCCGAGATGTTCGCCATCTAACGTTAAAGGTTCTGGATGACATTCATCATCACAATCATGGCAGCACTCTTCCCCTTCCGTAAGGATCCAATTAGGCTCTCCCAACTGTTCGATTTCAAGCTTTACCGCTTTAATGCCTTCTAAGCTCGCAATGTGCTTCAAAATCGCCTGGAAATTATCCTGATTAATGCGCGATGCTGTGAGTTCTTTTGAGGAATCATAAAGCACTTCTAAAGACTGATTCGCATGTTGCAACTTGCGAGTTTTCTCGTCTACCGCCTGTTCCAATCCACGATAGAGCTTACCGAGGTCTGTCGCCATCCGATTGAAGGTGCGCGTGAGTATGCCCATTTCGTTGTCACTTGACACCGCTAAATTGATATCAAAAGAGCGATTTTTAATGCGTTCACTTGCGAATACTAATGCACGCAGCGGCCTCACAACTTCCAAACGGATAAAGTGGACAACAAACATACTGGCGCAAAGAATGCCGCCCAGCCCTAACCCACCAATCCAAGCTAAGTTGATGAGCTTCTGCTCAGAAAAGTTTTGCAGCTTAAACACAAAGTCGTCGATCTGCTGAACAAAGCCCGCGACCAAGAGTTGATATTGGCTTGGGTCCTCCCCTCTCAACACCGATTTTAACTCGTGCCATCGCATGATTAAGCGATAGTAATCGTGAGTGATGTCTTCCGGCACAGACCAATGCTGAAGTGCTTTCATCGAAGGCGAGTAAATAGAGTGCTCAAATGCGTCAATATGTGAAGAATAATCAACAGATCGAATCTGAATGTCGTGTGCTAAACGATAACTTTGCATGCGCATCGACCCCGCCACGTTGACGGCTTCTGCGTCATTTAGGCTTGACGCAAGGGTAAAAATAGCAAAGCCAGTCGTTGCTACTGATAACAACAAAATCAGAAGCATCGCGGACGCAATCGTGCGCGTTACTGACTTTTTCACATTTTTAAACAATCAGAGTTCCTCGCCTATTAATTGTCCAACTTGTACACGCAATGAACCCATTGACTTTCAACTTTATCAATATGTGATCACCTGCGATGGAATTTATTGATCCAAAACAATATTGCATCCCAATTACCTCCTAAGAGGTATTTATACAAATATGTCAAAAACTACAATTTCGTTAGCTTTAATGACAGTTTATTAATGAAAATTGTGGACTATGCTTAGTTTGGGTTCCAAGTTTCGAGGTGACTAAGTGGTAGACCTTTCCAGAAGAAGACTCTTTGCAAGAAAAACGCATACCGATAACGCCGTTCGCCTACCTTGGTTAGCCCGACCAGAACAGTTCACGGATGGTTGTACTCGTTGCGGAAAGTGCATTGACGCCTGCGAAACGAAAATTATAACCAAAAGTGACGGCGGATTCCCTTCAGTCGATTTTTCTATTGATGAATGTACGTTTTGCTATCAATGCGCAGATGTTTGTCCAGAGCCGCTCTTTTTAGCAGAAACCGAGCAACCTTGGCACGCAAAAGCAGTAATTAGTGATAGCTGTTTAGCAAAGCAAAATGTCGAATGCAGAAGCTGTGGGGACATGTGCGACCCAATGGCAATCCAGTTCAAGTTAGAACTGGGAAAAGTAGCACAACCCAATTTAAACCTTGATGAATGCAACGGCTGCGGCGCATGTGTTTCTGTGTGCCCAACTTCATCCATCAATGTGAGCAATATAACAGCCTAAGCCGTATATACGGTAAACGGCAATAAATGAGAGAGCTATATGTCACTAAATGAAGTGCATATTTCAAGTTTAGTAGTGCACGTGCTGCCTGAGCATCTGGATGAAATTAAGACGCAAATTGAAACGTATGAAAACGCGGAAATTTACGGAGACAGTCCAGAAGGCAAAATCGTTGTAGTGCTTGAAACCGAAAACCAAGGTTTCATCACAGACACTATTGATGCCATTAACAATTTACCGAATGTTTTGAGCACAGTGTTGGTTTATCACCAAATCGAAACTGCGCTTGAAGAAACGGATGAAGAAGACACTGGAACACAACATTCCCAAATCGAGGGTGAAGTATGAAAATGACAAGACGTGCGTTTGTGAAAGCAAACGCGGCTGCATCAGCTGCTGCTGTCGCAGGTATTACACTACCAGCATCTGCAGCGAACCTGATTGCAAGCTCTGATCAAACCAAAATCACATGGGACAAAGCGCCTTGTCGTTTTTGTGGTACAGGCTGTTCTGTTCTTGTTGGTACTCAAAACGGCAAAGTCGTTGCTACTCAGGGTGACCCAGAAGCACCAGTAAACAAAGGCCTAAACTGTATCAAAGGCTACTTCCTTTCTAAGATCATGTACGGTCAAGACCGTCTGACTCAACCTCTTCTTCGCATGAAAGACGGCAAATACCACAAAGATGGCGAGTTTACGCCGGTTTCGTGGGACGTCGCATTCGATACGATGGCAGAAAAATGGAAAGCATCCCTAGAGAAAAAAGGCCCAACTAGCGTTGGTATGTTTGGCTCTGGCCAATGGACTGTAATGGAAGGTTACGCGGCGGCGAAAATGATGAAAGCCGGTTTCCGTTCTAACAACATTGATCCTAACGCGCGTCACTGTATGGCGTCTGCGGTAGTAGGTTTCATGCGTGCTTTCGGTATCGATGAACCTATGGGCTGTTACGATGACTTCGAGAACGCTGATGCATTCGTGCTTTGGGGTTCGAACATGGCAGAAATGCACCCAGTACTATGGACTCGTATTACTGACCGTCGCCTGAGCCACCCTCATGTTCGCGTAAACGTACTTTCAACTTACTACCACCGTTCATTCGAGTTGGCAGATCACGGCTACATTTTTAACCCACAGTCTGACCTTGCGATTGCTAACTTTATCGCGAACTACATCATCGAAAACGATGCAGTAAACTGGGATTTCGTGAACAAACACACGAACTTTACTCAAGCAGACACCGACATCGGTTACGGTCTGCGTGACGACGACCCGCTACAAAAAGCAGCGAAAAACCCTAACTCAGGCAAACTGACGTCAATCTCTTTCGAAGAGTACAAGAAGTCTGTAGCGCCATACACGGTTGAGAAAGCGTCTGAGATTTCGGGTGTTGAGAAAGAAAAACTGATTGAGCTTGCGAAGCAATACGCCGATCCAAACACGAAAGTAATGTCACTTTGGACAATGGGTATGAACCAACATACTCGCGGCGTGTGGATGAACAACTTGGTTTACAACATCCACCTTCTAACCGGTAAAATCGCTACTCCGGGGAATAGCCCATTCTCACTAACTGGTCAGCCATCGGCGTGTGGTACAGCTCGTGAAGTTGGTACGTTTGCTCACCGTCTACCTGCGGACATGGTGGTTGCTAACCCTAAACACCGCCAAATCGCAGAAAAAATCTGGAAACTGCCTGAAGGCACGATTCCACCAAAACCAGGTTTCCACGCGGTACTTCAAGACCGTATGCTGAACGATGGCGTACTGAACTGTTACTGGGTTCAATGTAACAACAACATGCAAGCTGGTCCGAACATCAACACTGAACGTCTGCCAGGCTACCGTAACCCAGAAAACTTCATCGTTGTTTCTGACCCATACCCAACGGCTACCGCTCAAGCGGCTGACCTTATCCTTCCAACAGCAATGTGGATTGAAAAAGAAGGCGCTTACGGTAACGCAGAACGTCGTACTCAAGCTTGGTACCAACAAGTAGGCACGGTAGGCGACGCTAAGTCTGACCTATGGCAGGTAATGGAGTTCTCTAAACGCTTCAAAATGGAAGAAGTGTGGCCAGAAGAACTTCTAGCGAAAGCGCCTCAGTACCGTGGCAAAACCATGTACGACATGCTGTTCAAAAACGGCCAAGTTGACAAGTTCCCGCTTGAAGAGGCGCGTGAACTGAACGACGATTCGCACCACTTCGGTTTCTACGTTCAAAAAGGTCTGTTTGAAGAATACGCAACGTTCGGCCGCGGCCATGGTCACGACTTAGCACCATACGATGTGTACCACACCGTGCGCGGTCTACGTTGGCCAGTCGTTGATGGTAAAGAAACACAGTGGCGCTTTAAAGAAGGCTCGGACCCATACGCGAAAGCGGGTTCTGGTTGGGATTTCTACGGCAATGCCGACGGTAAAGCGAAGATCATCTCTGCACCGTACGAAGCGCCACCAGAAGTGCCAGATTCAGAATTCGACCTATGGCTATGTACAGGTCGTGTTCTTGAGCACTGGCACACTGGTACCATGACTCGTCGTGTACCTGAGCTGTACAAAGCAGTACCGGATGCGGTGTGTTACATGCACCCAGAAGATGCGAAAGCGCGCAACGTACGTCGCGGAGAAGAAGTGGTTATCGCGAACAAACGTGGCGAAGTACGCGTTCGTGTTGAAACGCGCGGTCGTAACCGTCCGCCAAAAGGCTTGGTATTCGTACCGTTCTTTGATGCTCGTATTTTGATCAACAAGCTAATCCTTGATGCGACTGACCCGCTGTCTAAACAGACAGACTTTAAGAAGTGTCCAGTCAAAATCACTAAGGTTGCTTAACCGTCAAATCACGAACGTAAAGGCCGTCATAGCGGCGGCCTCATAAAGAATTTAAGCCATATAGGCGGAGATGAAATGATGAAAAAATTACTTGTCGCACTTTTATCTGTAGGTGCATTAGTAACAGGCATTGCGCAAGCAGAGTTGGACAATCCAGGAGGCACAGGTGGCCTTGAGTCGCTACGCGGAATGACTCAGCTGGAAGACACTCGCCCTGCAGACGAATTTAAAGATTTTCCGAAAGACCAAATCGTTGAAGACAGCTTTGTTTATCAGCCACCGTTAATTCCACATAGCATCCGTAGCTACGAAGTGTCACTGAACGCAAACAAGTGTCTTGCATGTCATAGCTGGAAAAACGCGAAAGAGTCTGGCGCAACAAAAATCAGTGTAACGCACTATGTAAACCGCCAAGATGCAGTACTTGCTGATGTCTCTCCTCGTCGTTACTTCTGTCTGCAATGTCACGTTCCACAAACCAATGCGAAACCGCTAGTGGAAAATGAATTCCAGTCAGTTGATTCACTTCAGTAGTTGAAACGCAAGTACTAAGAGGTCATTTATGAAAATACTTAAAGCGTTTTGGAAGAGGCTGAAGAACCCAAGTAAAGCTGCCGCTGGTGTGGTTTTATTCTTAGGCTTTGCCGGTGGTCTTCTGTTTTGGGGCGCATTCAACACGGGTATGGAAGCAACGAACACGGAAGAATTCTGTTCTGGGTGTCACGCACCTATCGTGAAAGAAATCCAAGAGACGATCCACTACTCTAACCGTTCAGGCGTTCGTGCAATCTGTTCTGACTGTCACGTACCACATGAATGGACAGATAAGATCGTACGTAAAGTTCAAGCGTCAAAAGAACTGTTTGCGCACTACGTTCTTGGCACCATTGATACACCAGAGAAGTTCCAAGCTCGTCGTGGCCATCTAGCCGAGCGCGAATGGGCTCGTATGAAGAAGAATGACTCTCTAGAGTGTCGTAACTGTCACGAGTTTGATTACATGGACTACTCACAGCAGGGTTCGCGTGCGGCGGCTCAACACTCAACAGCATTAGCTTCTGGCGACAAGACCTGTGTAGATTGTCACAAAGGTATTGCTCACAAGCTGCCTGACATGAGTGGCGTTGAAGGCTGGCAATAAGGAGACAAACCATGAGTACTTTAGAATCTGTGATTTGGCATATCCTTGGATACAGCGCAATGCCAGTGATTATTCTTTCCGGCTTTGTAGGAGTAGCAGCAGTCTCTTTATGGCTACTCTCACTAGGTAAGGATAAAGAGGTTTAACCGCAAGGTTAGTTCATCTCTACCCCGTCAACTTTTTATTGCCTATTTTGTTGACACTAAGCGCCGAGCAAATGCTCGGCGCTTTTTTGTTTATAGTGTAATGGCAGCTTATCCAACCATAAAAAAAGCGACCATGTAGGCCGCTAAAGATTACTGCTATAGGGAGTTTTAAGACTCTTTCACTGGCAGAACTTGCTTAACGTATTGTCCTGGCGCTTCATCAATCACTGGGTAATTTTCTGAGCCCACAGGGAATGGTTCAACCTGCTCTTGCGGGTTGTATTGCAATAACCATTCGTTCCAATGCGTCCACCAAGAACCCTCTTTGTGTTCTGCATTGCTCAACCACTCATCAGCTGAGTCATCAAGAGTGTCATTTAACCAGTAGCCATATTTGTTTTTAGCAGGATGGTTAACAATACCAGCAATATGGCCCGATTCGCCTAATACAAAGGTCTTATTGCCGCCAGTGTGCAACGCACCTCGGTATGTGCCTTGCCAAAGCGCGATGTGATCTTCTTTCGTCGACACAAAATAACTAGGAATTTTGATCTTGTTGAGATCAATCCACACTCCGCCAATTTTAACGCCTTTGTCTTGCACGAGTTTGTTCTCTAGATAGAGCTCACGAAGCAAGAAATTATGAGACGCGGCACTGACGTTGGTGCTATCGCTGTTCCAGTACAACAAGTCGAAATCAACCGGACTGTTACCTTTCAAGTAATTGTCGACGTAGTAGTTCCAGTACAAGCTGTTTTCACGCAACAAGCTGAATGTTACGCTCAGTGAACGACCATCCATGTAACCTTTTGCGTTGTTCTGCGTCTCGATAGCGCTAATGATTGTGTCGTTAATGTACGCGCCGACTTCGCCCGGTTGAGAAAAGTCCAAAAGCGTGGTGAAGAACGTCGCCGATTTGATGCGCTTCTTCATACGTTTTGCTGCATAGTACGCAACAGTGCTCGCTAAAACCGTACCACCAATGCAGTAGCCTGCCGCGTTGATTTGCTCTTGCCCTGTGATTTCTTCAATCGCAGAAACCGCTTTCACAACGCCTTCAGTAACGTAATCACCAAATTCAACATGCGCTTGCGCTTTACCTGGATTACGCCAAGAAATCATGAACACACTGTGGCCTTGCTCAAGCAACCAGCGAACCATTGAGTTCTTCGCAGTGAGGTCAAGAATGTAGTATTTGTTGATGAAAGGCGGAACGATAAGCAATGGTGTCGCATTGACTTTTTCTGTTAACGGACGATATTGAATAAGCTCAAACAACTCATTCTGAAACACCACATCGCCAGCAGTTGTCGCAACGTCATCACCCACTCGGAAAGCGTTGTTGTTCGTCATACGCACTTTTAAAATGTCTGCGCTCGACTCAACGTCTTCTTTCAACTGCTCTAAGCCAGCCAGTAGATTTTGGCCGTTTTGCTCAAGTGTCAGCTTCAAAAGCTCTGGGTTAGTTGCGATGAAGTTGGAAGGAGAAAGGGCGTTAATGGCTTGGCGAGAGAAGAAAATAATACGTTCTTTCGTCTTTTCGTCTAAGCCTTCCAAAGACTCGATGGTATCAAGATAGGTCTTACTGAATAAAAGGTAGGATTGTTTGATGAAGCTATACATGGCTTCATTTTGCCACGCTTCGTTTGAGAAACGCTTATCCCCTTTTTCAGCTTCAATGATTTGTGCTTGATTCCCCGCCAATGCAACATTCTGCCAAATTTGCAGTTGTTGTTCCCACCACTGTGCTTGCAGCTTTAAAATCGCAGCAGGCTGATTCGCAGCTTGTTCGAACAGTTTGGCAGTATCCTCAAAGTTCACTTCTTGCATGGCCTTGTTTAAAGGAGAGTTCACGACTGCCTTGTTCACTTCGAAATCATGCCACCACTGATGATTGGTTTCCTGAAGCTTCACAAGATAGTCCGAAAAGAAGTGTTGAAACATAGTCTTACTCCTATATTCGGAAAAAACAACGCCGCCCAAATCTAGGGGCGGCGAGAATCGGACAAATTACGCAGGAGTAACAGTCTTTAGATTTTCCGAAGTCATTTTCTCAACGTCTTCTTTGAACTCTTTTGCAATGGCTTGAAGCTTGTTGCTGTCATCCATCATTTGCTGAGAAAGCTTAGTAAGCACGCTTAGCTGTTGGCTGTTGAAAGCAGTTAGTGATGTCACGTCTTTGATTTCTGACGCTGCTTTCATCTGGTTTAGACCCACTTCGCTGTAAGTGCGAATTGCGTTCAGTTGAAGCTCAGTCAACACTTCTACGTTTTTTGTCACTAGCTTGTTGAACTTCAAGTAAGGTTCTAGATTTTTTTCAGTTTGATCGCTAAATGTTTTGAAAAAATCAGTGTACATGGTTTATCTCCTAGAGAAAGAATTAAAAATGTCCGTTTAAATAATTACTTAACTGCTTTTACAACCACAGCCGTGCCCATGCCGCCGCCCACACAAAGTGAAGCAACACCATATTGACCATTTTGCTTATGAAGCTCGTGAACAAGCGTCACTAAAATTCGGTTGCCCGATGCACCAAGCGGGTGGCCTAGCGCGATAGCACCGCCGTTAAAGTTCGCTTTATCTTGAATCGCATTAACTGGAACTTGGTTGGTTTCCGCCAACTGATGAATCACGCCAAGTGCTTGCGCTGCAAATGCTTCGTTTAACTCGTAAACGTCGATGTCGTTTACTGTGAGTTCCGCTTTTGCGAGTGCTTTATTGACCGATTCAACTGGACCTAAGCCCATGATTTTCGGATCAAGACCCGATTGCGCGTAGCTTACGATCTCAGCAAGCGGCGTTAATCCGTGCGCTTTAACTGCGCTTTCAGACGCAACGATAATCGCACTCGCGCCATCGTTAATGCCCGACGCATTACCCGCAGTCACTGTGCCTTCGCGGTCAAAAGCAGGACGCAGCTTGCTTAAAGCTTCCATTGTTGCGTTCGCTTTTGGGTATTCATCGGTATCGAATAGTACGGTTTCTCGACGCTGTTGCACTTCCACTGGCACAATTTCGTCTTTGAATTTACCTGCTTCAATAGCGGCTACCGCTTTCTGTTGGCTAGACAACGCATATTCGTCTTGCTGTTGACGAGTTAGGCCGATTTCTTTTGCTACGTTTTCTGCCGTCACACCCATGTGATATTGGTTGTAAACGTCGGTTAAACCGTCCGCTACGAGCAGATCTTTCAGCTCCAGATTGCCCATTTTGTTGCCATCACGAATGCTGCTTGGTGCGGCAAACGGAATCTGAGACATGACCTCAACACCCGCCGCAACAACGATCTCTGCATCGCCACTACGGATATGAGAAACTGCGTCCATGACCGTTTTCATACCACTACCGCAAACCATGTTTACGCCGTATGCAGGAACAGATTCGGGAATCCCAGCAAACAATGCCGCTTGGCGGCCAACACCCATGCCTTGACCTGCACCAACAACGTTGCCGACAATCACTTCGTCAACCTTGTCGCCAGCCAACTTTGCTGCTTCTAACGCGCCCTTAATCGCTACTGCTGCCAGATCGCCAGCTGAGGTATTTTTCAGGCTGCCACCAAAAGCGCCAATTGGGGTACGCTTCGCCGCTACGATAAATACTTTTTCCATCATCTTATCTCCTTAGTGCATGTATAGGCCGCCGTTCACCGACAAAGTCTCACCGGTGATATAGGCGCCGGCATCGCTGACCAAGAAGCTCACTGATGCTGCAATTTCTTCTGGTGTCGCAAGGCGTTTCATTGGGATTTGGTTCGTGATGGATTCCAACACTTCTGGCTTCATTTGCTCAACCATTGGCGTACCTGTGTACCCCGGAGCGATAACATTGACCGTCACACCCGAGCGAGCGCCTTCGTATGCCAAGGCTTTAGAGAAACCGATCATCCCAGCTTTCGCCGCCGAGTAGTTTGCTTGACCAAACTGCCCTTTTAGACCATTGACTGAAGAGATATTGATGACACGACCACCACCTTTTTCGCACATTGCTGCGAATAGGGGTTGCGTAACGTTGAATAGACTATTGAGGTTGGTATTGATGACATCATTCCAAGCTTGCGCAGTCATCTTTTTAAACACGCCATCGCGTGTGATACCTGCGTTGTTGACAACAACATCAATGGTTCCTTCTTCCTCAAGCAATTGCGCTAACTTCTCTGCACACTCAGCGGTGTTTGTTACGTCCAACTCAAAAAGGCGAACCTGATCTTTGGTAAAACCTTTACTGTTGAACCACTCCAGCGCACATTCGTAGTTACCTGTGAAATAAGTAGCGATTACACGGTAACCGTCATTGACTAATTGAGAGGAAATAGCAGAACCAATTCCGCCTTTTGATCCAGTGATCAAAGCGACTTTCTTCATTGAAGACTCCATTCTTAACGGCATTTAAAAAGCAAACTTAATACACTGATGAAATAGTTCACCAACTGACGTGTTTATTTATTCTTTTGACAACCAATCCTGTGCTGCCTTTTATTTTAAGTTAACCTAGAAATATTACATTTCAAATAAAAAACTAATCCATTTGCATAAGATTGATTTAGATCTCATTACACATGAAATGTTATAAAATGGTTAACTCTTCATAACTCATTGTTTTTAATAGTACTTACCTGAAACATCAGCCTACCAACACGGTAAATAAATACCTATATATCATATAGTTACATACAGAACGACAGACGTTACATTATGTCATGATTTAAGATCTGAAATTTAAGTCTAAATGATTATGGCAAAAACAAGATTAGAATAATAATTCAAATATCAGTAAAAACAATTATCAAACATATCATTTAATTACTGCCTTTAATGACAATTTAGTTATCAATATGGCTATTTAAAACAATGAAAATAAACAACGAAACAATATAAACAATTAAATATATTTAATCGAAGAACGATATAAGAGTTTGTCTCATAATGGTGCAATACGCACTATTATGACGCAGAGATTAAAATATAATTTCATTTTAATTTTAAATATCCGAATAACATCAGCTAACTAACACAAAAAGCAACCGTTCGCTTTGTAGTAGCATCCTCTCCCGCTTTGCACTATCTTTGTGGCTTCTCTTTAATCACTAAGTCATCAACAGATATGAATCTTGCATTGCTCAGTATGTTCATCCCCACTTTCTTTTTCGTCTCGATTACTCCAGGAATGTGCATGACGTTGGCACTCACATTGGGAATGAGTGTCGGCTATCGCCGGACACTGTGGATGATGATTGGGGAACTCGCCGGAGTCGCTCTGGTTTCCATCTCTGCTGTACTCGGCATCGCCGCAGTTATGCTCAATTATCCGTGGCTGTTTACCTTCCTCAAATTTGGCGGCGGTGCGTACTTGCTCTATTTAGGTATCGAAATGTGGCGATCTCGGGGCAAACTCGCGATCAATTTGGAGAACTCAACTTCACCACCTAAAGGTAACTGGAATTTGGTTCTGCAGGGCTTCGTTACCGCCATCGCGAACCCTAAAGGTTGGGCGTTTATGATCTCACTTTTGCCTCCATTCATCGACCAGAGCAAAGCCCTAGCGCCACAGCTCATGGTTTTAGTATCGATCATTCTGCTGTTCGAGTTCATCTGTATGTCACTGTATGCGACAGGCGGTAAAGGGCTCAAACGTGTTTTAGGCCAATCAAAAAATGTGCGTTTGATGAACCGTTTCGCAGGCACGTTGATGATGGGCGTTGGTATTTGGCTGTTTGTGAGTTAGAGCGGAACTAAAAGCAATGAAAAACCTCTTTCAAAAGTTCACGCAAGTGATGAGTGAAATACTAGATTTTCAAGCCCGAGTTTGGATTGTGAACGTCTATGCAGGAGAGCATAAAGGCGAGTCTTATGTCGTTAATGAAGATGCTTTCTCTGAACCTCTTCAGTGGATGAAGAAAAAAGGCTACCAAGAGTCGATGTTGAATAAAGTCGAAGCAATGAAGCGCTCACAGATCTTAGAGTTCGATTTGGGACGAGTAAAACATCGTCTGATGCGTGTGAAATAAGCACAAAAAAAGCGCCACTCAAAATGAGTGGCGCAAGCACTTTTACCTTAAAAGAACGATGCTATGGCGCAGCGTCGATCTCAACAGGCAGATAATGTTTCGGCTCCAGTTTCAACCACTCTGGCAGCACGGTACCAATCGAAATCGATGACCATGTACCAGACAGAACACCAATAAACATCGCGGTTGAGAAACCAGCCAAAGGCGCTCCTCCCATAATCCACAATGCTCCAACGGTGATCAGTGTTGTACCAGATGTCACCATGGTGCGTGAAAACGTCGCGATAACAGCTTGGTCATTGATGTCTTCTGTTTTCCAACTCTGCTTCGCAATCAACAGCTCACGGATTCGGTCTGCAATGATGATCGAGTCATTCAATGAGTAACCTAAAATCGCCAGCACAGCAGCAAAAACGGTTAAGTTGAACTCCATTTGAGTAATTGCAAAGAAGCCAAGCACTAAGATCACATCATGGGCCAAAGCAAACAGTGAACCGCTTGCCAAACGCCACTCAAAACGGAAACACAAGTAACCGAGAATACTCAACACACAAATCAACAGTGCTAAGCCACCTTGTTCAAACAAGTCTTGGCCAACTTGAGCACCAACAATACTGTTGCTGACAACATCAACTTGGTGAGAGATTGGCTTAAGTACATCTGCCACGCTTGGTAATGTCTGCCCTTCTTCCGGCGCAGAGTAACGGATCACCCAACGGCCATCTTCACCAGAACGTGTTACTGACGTTGACTCACCAAGTTTTGGTTGCAGTACGTCAAGCAGATCATGGTTAGTTAGCTGCTTATCTACCTTTACTTCTGTCACCATACCACCAGTGAAATCCAAGCCGAGGTTCAACCCTTTAAAGCCCAGAGCGACTAACGCGATCACCGTCAAAATGATGGAAACTAGCGTAGTAAAGTAGCGAATTTTACGAATATTTTGTTTTAGCATTTCGACCATGATTAAACCCTCACATCACGACGGGCATCGCGGCCCCAAATTAAATTGATCATTGCTCGAGAGGCAAATACGCCTGTAAACATACTGGTTAACAAACCTAATCCGAGTGTTAAGGCAAAGCCTTGGATTGGGCCATTACCAATGGCGTACAAAATCACGGCGGTGATCATAGTAGTAATGTTGGCATCAAGGATGGTCGAGAACGCGCTGTCAAAGCCTAGATCAATCGCTTGAGCGAAGCTGCGACCTTCACGCATTTTGTCCTTAATACGTTCGAAAATAATAACGTTGGTGTCCACTGCCATACCGACGGTTAACACTAAACCTGCAATGCCAGGAAGCGTTAGCACCGCACCTGGTAACAAGGCAATTAGGCCAAGCAGACAAAGCATGTTGGCACAAAGCGCCACGTTTGCTACCCAACCTAAGCGGCGGTACCAAAGTGCCATAAAGGTCAGTGTTAAACCCATACCTAAAGCCAGTGCTGCAAAACCGTTCTCAATGTTTTCTGCACCCAGAGAAGCACCGATAGTACGCTCTTCCACAATAGTAACCGGCGCAGTTAGTGAACCCGCACGAAGTAATAGCGCTAACTGCTGCGCATCGTCCATGCTACCTGCTCCGGTAATGCGGAACTGGCTACCAAGTTGAGATTGAATAGTCGCGACGCTGATAACGCGCTCACTACGCTCGGTTACACCGCGATCGTTTGTCTTGTACTCTCGGTAAACGGTCGCCATTGGCTTGCCGATGTGAGTTGCTGAGAAGTCGCTCATTTTCTTACCACCAGCGTGGTCAAGAGAAATATTTACTTCTGACATACCCATTTTGTCGACACCAGCACGAGCGTTTACGATGTGCTCACCCGTTAGGACTGGTCGTTTTGCCAAAATCACCGTACGGCCGTCATTGTCTTGAAGAACAAGATCTTGGCTGCTGTGTGCTTGGCTTGCATCTTTCACTTCATAAAACGCCAAGCTTGCTGTTGCACCAATAACGTTTTTCGCTTGAGCAGGATCTTGTACACCAGGGAGTTCAATTCGAATGCTCTCTTTACCTTGGCGTTGCACTAGTGCTTCTGTGATACCAAGTTCTTCAATACGGCCACGCATGATCTTCAGGTTTTGTTGAAGAGTCGAGGATTGAAATTCTTGGATATTTTGTTCACTCGGTTCAAGCACAAAGCCACGCGATGAACTTTTTGAAATCCAGCCAGGGTAGTTTTGACGCAAGAACTTGTTCACTTCCGACAATGCTTGCTCGCTGTCACTGTTTACCGTAATTCGGTTGCCGCTTTCTGCTCGAACTTGCACACCACGAACACGTTGATCACGTAAATTCGCTTTGATTTCATCAATCAACGCATCACGTTGCTCTTCAAACGCTTTATTCACATCAACATTCAACAAGAACTGAACGCCACCACGAAGGTCAAGACCGAGTTTAATTGGGCTAAAGCCCATCTCATTCAACCATTCTGGCGCAACCGATACGTATGAGAAAGTGATGCTGTCGTCTTTATTTAGCTCTTTGTTTAACAACGCACGAGCTTTACTTTGCGCATCTTCACCATCGAATACAATGGTTGTTTTGCCGTCTCTTTCGATGATTTTGTCGGCTGAAATATGGTTGGTTTTTAGCAGTTGATTCAGATGAACAACCGACATTTCACTGTTGTTTTGATCCGCAAACGTCAACTGGATAGAAGGCTGTTCGCCAAACCAAGTTGGGATCGCACTTAAGGTTAAGATAATGACCGTCGTGATTAATACGACATATTTCCAAGCTGAGTAGTGATTCATCAGCTTTCTGTTCTTTTGCTGCTTTGGTGTTTTTTTCATGTAAACATCATCCCTTCACGATGAGGTGAAGCTTTTAATAACAAGGCTTAACACACGACAGATGCTCCCAGAATAAATTCAGGGTATGAAATGCTCAGAACGCTCGCGCCCTGTCGAATACAATCGTCGTGTTAAGAGTGCACAATGGTGCAAATAGATGGTGTTTAGGCAGAGAACTGACTATTGAGTGCGACGTACATGGCATTGGTCTCTTTCCAACCAGAAATGCGATGATCGCTTGTGAAATGATAAAATGTGGACTGGTTGTGACGCCAGTTAATGTCCATCAAGCTGTATGCGTAACCCGCATCAGCGTAAAACGGAGTCGTGAGATCACCGACAAAATCTACGTGCTCGTCATCAAGCCCTTCTCGTAAGTAAGACGTCCAGCGTTGAGAGTTAAACAAAGCAACGGAATCAAGACTTGCATGGCCTTCAGATACTGGAGATTGAGAACTTTCTTCTGAAACTTCAGAGAAATCGACGGAAGAGTTTGGCGATACACTTGCAGCTACAAAAGGTTGTAGCTTAGAAAAGTGCGGTACGTGAGCCTTGTGATCGATTTGCGCAGCAGATACATGCACTGGTAGCAATACCATTGCAAATAGCAGCAAAATCAATTTTCTAAGGTAAATCCAAGGCATAGGAACTCACTAAAAACACAAAGAGCCAAGTTAGGTCACTTGGCTCAATGATAGTATTCCTATTGATTATGGTTCACAACTAAAAAGTTATAAATCTCTGATTTCAGGTTTGTATCGTCATTGCTTTTATCAAAACGTCTTTAGAGAACCAATGTGATCGGTTGTAAGTTACCGATAAAAAAGCTCACCCTTATCAACATCTAAGTAGATCTTGTTCTCTTGCTCCAAACCGCCGCAATAGATGAAGTAAACATTGCGCTTTTTGAACGTCACAGAACGAACCCAACCACCGAGCTCTTCAAAATCACTAGGATCACACGTTTCATCTTTCAGCAATTGCTGGGTTTTGTTTCGGAACATATCTAAATGCTCCTTCAAGTCGTCTGACTTTTGCAGATAACCATCCAAGATCTCTAATCGCTCTTGCTCTTTGATGACTGGCTCAGCGTCAGAGAGACCTTTCGAGTTGACCCATTCCGCTGTCTCTTCTCCACCATCTTCGTAAACGATGTAGTCAGATAGACGAAACCAACCCTCGACCTTTTCCAGCACAGACACTTTTTCGCCTTTGTAAAGCGCATCAACTATCAGAGACTTATCATCAGGCTTGTTGTAAACGTTAACGCGACGCTCGATAACGTAATATTCCGTGATTTCAGGAGCTGGCGCTTCTAAATCCATGATGGGTTTGGAAGCATCCCCTTTATCTAAAGGCGCCTTTTCCGTTTTAGCCGCAACAGGCTTTTCAGGTTCGTCTTTTTGCATGAAAAAGAAATAGTAACCAGCACCCGCGCCACCCAACAGAAGAAGAATCAACACTGCGATGAGAACTTTTTTCATGTTCTTTTCCTTTTTATTCTTTGTGCTTATCTCGCCATCTATACTGTTTAGAGATGGTTAACTTACGTGAGCAATCATGATCAACAAACACTATTGGATGCTGATACTTATCTTGTTCCCTTTGCTAGGGTTCGCCAATGTTCAATGTAATCCATCTTCTTGGAATGACAATCTTACCCAATTCAACCGTTTAGAGTCCAACTACAATCAGCATGTTAAGGTGTTCAACACCTTGTTAAGTGAACACAAGCAGCGCCAACTGCTTTCGCAAACTTTTTCCACAGATGAACTCAGTTTGTTATGGCGCGCTAAGTACAATCAAAACCTGTTCCAAAATCAGCTAAAAGCCTCGGTTCAGTACAAAGAAGAGTTAACGCAAAAAGCAAATGAGCTTATCAAGCTTAGTACCGAGTCGCAGTGGGCAGCCAATGGCTGGGAAAAGCTCGCTCAAAGTTGCAGAGATAATAATGAAACAGCGAACCAAATCAGTGCAGAATGGTATCGAGAAAACGCTCAACAACTGGCTAAAGACTATACGACCCTCTCCTCGCAATTTCTGGGATTGGCCCACCTTTATGACAAAGAAGCGAGTGCATTAAAATACGCCCAAGGCTCTCGCCATTAAACTGTTACAAAATGGGACTGTTCCCCTTAATGAAATTGATTAACCAATAACCAAACTAGCCATTTTATAGAGACATACGTCACAATAATGCTTTACTTACGCGCGTTTTTTGGTTAATTTACCCATTAACAAAATTTAATAAAAAGTCACATTTGGCTGGAGATGATGCTACAAAAATGGTTATCAATCGATTAAGTAACAGGGATTGTCCTAATGCTACCAAAGCCAAGTTTTTGTCAGTAGTTAGGCACGTAAAAGAGTTCGGTTCAATTAGCGATTTGGACCTATGTAAAATCTTCGGAGAAACAATTTGGAGTGATGGAAGGGAATACCATTCAGCCGCGTTCTCATTTAAGGTTGATAGACAAACTGGTGACTGTAAGATCTCACAGTACAAACACCAATAAGGCTTAAAAGTTTATGAAGCGGAGTTAGGAAACTGGCTCCGCTTTTTTGATTATGACAATCGTGAAGTCGTGGTCGGAGTAACCCTCGATTAATTGTGCATCTGGGCATAGCCATCGACAATAGCGCAACACCCCCACTTTGTTATGCGATTCTAGCATTCTCATGCTCGGCAGCTTTTCTTCATCGAGTAAGTTAAACACACAGCCTATTCGAGCCGCTCGATACATCTTCTCAATCATTTCAATCGTATGATTGGCATTGCTCGATTTGTAGTTTAATGAACCTGACGCGAACACATAATCACTTTGAGGAAGAACAAGCTTAGAAAAGTCGCCACAAATGAAATTAACAGGCGTTTTAAAGGCTCTCTTTCTGGCCTTTGTGATGAACTGCTTCTGCTGATCAATGCCGACATAGCGCGCTGGATATTGATTCTGGCTCTCAATATATTCAAGCAGATCACCAAAGCCACAGCCAATATCGAGAATACTAACTGCCTCTAAACAAAGGCTACGAGTCAGCGCTTCAAATCGGCTGATTTGGCTATATTCGTCCTGCCAACCCAGCGTACGCGCTTTATCATTACCAAATTGTTTGTAACGCTTGCGGTGGTAGTTGGCAATCTTCAATCTATCGAGCCACTTCATTTATCTCCCCTCTTGCTCACTACAGGCACAATGATCAAATTAAATGGGTAAACAGCCATTTCCTTTTACCTGCCGAATAGCAAGGTGTGTGTGGATGTCTTTGACGTTTTCTAACCTTTGCAACTTTCTCGTGAAGCTTTCGTATCCGGGAAGATCTTTACTGACCACTTCCAATAAATAATCGTAAGCGCCAGATACGACGTGACAAGAAATCACCTCATCCATATCGACGATTGCGGTTTCAAACTCATCGATTGACGACGCTTGGTGGTTATTCAAACTCACTTCAACGAACACCGTCATCGCAATACCTACTGCGCCACGTGAGATCATTGCTCGATATCCGCTGATAACCCCTTCTTGTTCAAGACGTTTTAAGCGCCTCGCACATGGTGAAGCAGAGAGCCCTACTTGGTCAGCAAGCTCCGCTGTCGTTAATGTGGCGTCTTTCTGTATGAGATGAAGTAACTGCCTATCAATTTTGTCCATGCCAACTCCCTTTGCCAAAAATCACTAAATTGAATTAATTGAACGCAGTTTAACACCAATACTGAAACAAAGTACGTCACATTTTGCCAACATGATGCGTCAGTTTCGTTCAATAATTACAGCGAACTTTACACATGGACGCGACAACGATGATTTTGGGATACGCTGCAATTTTAGTGACCGTACTGCTTTGGTCTGGTTTTTTCATTTCGCTCAAAGGTGGGGCAATTTCGGCACTACAACCTGCTGATATTGCTTTGGTGCGCTTTCTCGTTCCTAGCCTAATCTTGTTGCCTTTTGTAATGAAACATAAAGCCGCCCTAAAAGCCGTTCCCAACAAATACCTTACTGGTATTGTCTTGGGTAGCGGTTTACCTTATTTACTTGTAGCGGGCACTGCCATGCATTTCGCTCCCGTCGCGCATGGTAGCGCCTTAATACCTGGCACGTTGCCTTTGTTTGTTTCTGCCATTGCAGTCTTGTTCTATCAACAATCGCTGAGTCATCACCGCATTATTGGTCTTTCCACCGTACTGCTGGGTATTTTTGTGTTTCTGCTATCTAATATCGGGGAGGAATACAACTGGTCTCAACTTCAAGGGCACGCGATGTTTTTAGTTGGCAGCTTGATGTGGGCGGTTTTTACTATCAGCGCACGCGTAGCTAACCTCAACGCTTATGTATGCGCGGGTTTTGTCGCCACTGTCTCGTTACTTATGCTTATCATCGCAGTCGGGCTCGGTTGGATAGACAGTTATTTAGCGGTAACGCCTATCTCCAGTTGGCCTTGGGAGGAGCTGTTTAGCCATGCAATGTTACAAGGTGTCGGCGCTGGGCTTATCGCATCGTTTACGTTTATCTATGCCATAAAAATCATTGGCGCTGAAGCCAGCGCCGCATTTGGGTCTCTCACTCCCGTTGTCGCAACGTTGCTTGCCGTTCCAATCTTTGGCGAACAACCGGATTCGCTAACTTGGATCGCGTTAATTCTGGTCACTTGCGGTAGCGTGGTCGCTAGCCAAATCTTTATGAAGCATGAACTTACTCAAACTTATCGCCCACCACTTCACAGATAGCGATTAATTGACAAAAACTTTTATAAACCACACTTGATGAGTAAAACGGCGTTTTGGTAGCCTCTTTTCAATCAGAAATTGGAACCTCAGATCTTATGCCAGCAACTCATACGAAAGATGTACTGCATAAATTCCTCAAACCAGGGATGAAACTCTCGATTAACTTCGAATTTGGACCAAAAGATAAATTCAGCTACTCAACCGTTTATTTAGGAATAAAAGAAAATTCTTATTTGATCCTCGATATTCCGATGCGATTGCTCGAAGATCAAGTGATGAGAAAACTGCATAACGCCGATGTGATTGTGCGCGGCGTTTCCGACACAGAGCTTGGTCACGTGTTGGCTTTTAAATCCAGTGTACTAATGACAGCCGTTCGCCCCTCCCCTCTGCTCTTTATTCGCATACCCGGTACGTTTGCAACTAAGCCTGTTAGAGAGCACGAGCGTTACAAGCTACAAATGGACTGTACCATCGATCACAGCGGCAATATTTATGACGGCAGTTTGGTTGACTTTTCACTGGCAGGCGTCGGTGTTCAGACCTTTATTGAACCTGAGTTTAAGGTTGGAGACCGAGTTTCGGTGGTATCACCTCTTAGCATTCATATAGGAGAGGAAAATCCTTGCTTGATCGCCAATATAAAGAAGCAACCCAAAGGCTGGGTGATAGGCATTCGATTCGAGCAACCCATTACTATGACTGAAGATTTGAAAACCAAGTTGCTGGAACAGTCCTTTCTGACCAGCAACGTATGATTTAGTAAACTGAGGCGCATCAAGGCTATGATTGACTAAAGCGCGTTGCGGCAAAGCTGTTGAGTAACCGATGCACGGCATAAGTAACAAGCAAAGTGACCACGATGGCAAACAGTATGCTGGTGACTCGATACAAAGCACTAAAAATCAGATCACCATCGGGCGTGAGATACTGTCCGAATAAGATCCCTAAAGTAGTGAGGCCGCCAAAGCCTGCACCTGAACCACTGGATTCTTTCACATGCATGTAACTGAAGATCATCGCGCCAATCCAAAGTAACGGCACAATAAACAGCAAAGTATCTGACCAATCATACAAAATGAGCTGCCCGACGATACCAAAGGTCACGCCTAGCAATGTGCCCATCGCCCGTTTACGAGCGTAACCTAAGGCGCCATTCCAATGCATTGGAAACAGGAGCAACAAGGTTGTCGCCTGCGCTGACATGGAATCGTTCAAATCAAAGATCTGAAACACCAAAAAGGACATGGTTGCAATACTCGCCCCCATAAGAGCCTCATGTCGCATCCGATGGCTTTGTTTGGCTTGTGAAGGCTTTGGCGGCGGTTGACGAGGTTCCGCATCTGGAATCAAAAATGTCACCAAATACGCCACAATGATGGACAAAACGTTCGCCTGTAAGTTACTAAAAATAAGATCATTCAGATCCGTTGTCGGGTAACTAGCAAAGTGCAGCATGATACTCAAACTAAGCACACTGTTCGCGCCAAATAGAAACAAACTCCCTTTTGACATACAAGCAAACTTGTAAAGAAACAAGCCGAACGCAATCAAGGTCATCAACACCGGATGGCTACCAAACAAGCCCCCCAAAATGCCAACCTCTAGCCCACAAACAACAGCGGAGAAGATTAACTGTCTTGATGCATGCAAGTTCACTACTGGTACCATACCGAGCAAAAGCATGGGTGTTACGGTGAAAAACACACCGTAGTTCCAGCCAAACAGCTTACACAGTGTAAAGCCGATGGTTGCGCCAGTTGCTATGCGTAGGCATTGTCTGAAATCGTTCTCAGACATGGGGTGGTCCCATAATTTCATACCACCTCCCAATTAATAGATGTAATGCAAAGTACTCAAAAAACGAATTTGCAGACGAGCCAGCCAACCTGAAATCGTGCTATCAGGCAATAGTTGTACCGTCGCACGAGCACCCGCCGGGAAAGCTTGTGGCTGTTCGTTGATAGACAGATGCAATCTCAAACGCTGAGCATCCCTCACCCAGCGGTTGGAATCTGTTGGTGTCGCGAGGCGGCCGTCTGCATCAAATTGCCCCGAGCTTACCCCGGCATCCAAGCTGGTAATGCGGGCTTCAAAAACCTCTCCTGGCAAACTATCAAAGGCCACCAGTGCTCGACTATCTCGGTTAAAATGACGCAAACTTTTCTCGCGAAAGTCCGCAATAATATCAACTTGATCCGAAACCAGTGCGATAAGTGGCGTCCCCGCAGCAGCGTAAGCACCTGTCTCTAACTGCAAGTTCGTGATAACACCATCGTGCTCAGCACTCACTTGAGTGTAAGAAAGGTTAAGCTCAGCTTGTTTTAGCTGGTTCTGAGCAACACGCACGTTGACGTTAGCTTCGCCGAGCTCGCCGCGACTTACTTCTAGCTCTTTCAGGCGGGCTTTTGCTGCTAGCAAATTCGCTTTTGCCGCTGTTGCGCTACTCTGCGCATCATCTCGTTGTTGTTGAGACGTACCGTTTCGGCTGAACAATGTATTCAGTCGATTGGCTTCACGGATTTTTTGCTCAGCGACGATTTTACTCGCTTCCACATCCGCTTTGGCTGCCGTGATAGAGGCATCCAACTGCTCATTGTTTTGGATCACTTGTTGTAAGTTTAATTGCGCTTTTTCTACCGCTAACTTGTATGGCTGCGGATCGATTTGGAACAACAAGTCGCCTTTTTGAATTTCTTGGTTATTTGCCACATAAAGATGGGTGATTTGTCCATTAACACGGGGGGCGACCTTAGTTACCACTCGGGTAGCCATCGCTTGAGGAGTTAACGGCATTGCTAAATCAGCAACAAGAAAATAGGCAAAGACAAGGACAAACGCGACGCAAGAATATTTGATCCAACGCGCGAACTTTTGGTCTGGAGTCATAGGCGTTTACTTCTCTTTTTTATTAGGATTTCTGACTTTATTCGCCAAGTGAATCGAGCGCATTGTGAGCAATTTGCTCTAGGACCAAGCCCAATTTCTTTAGCTCTTGGTCATTGATTTCTGAGAGCAGTTTTCGACGAACCTGCAAGATGCGTTCTTCCATTTGTATCAACAGCTCTTTGCCTTCGTCCGTTAAGCTGACAATTCGTGCTCGCTTGTCATGCTCACAACAACGTCGCGTAATGAGCGATTGCTCTTCGAGTAGTTTTAGCGTGCGCATCAACGAGGCAAGCTCAATCTCAAGCGCTTCAGCAAGTTGCTTTTGACTGATGTTGTCGCCCATTCGATACAGCTTCCAAAGCGCCGTCCAGCGCGGGTAAGTTAGGTTTAGCGGTTCGAGCTCACGGTCGGCAACCATCTTCCATAAACGAGCGACACGAGACAGTTTTTCGGCAAGGGACAGATCTCTCAAAATGTTGATGTCTTGAATCATAAGATGCACTCTATTACTTAGCGTGCTAAGCAATATAATTTAGTTAGCACGCTAAGTAAATATTTTTGTGATTTAAATCACAATGAATTTTTGCGCATTTAAAAGGTTGCGAAGAATTAAGATCTTCAGATTGCAGGAAAGAAAAAGCCCAACTCAGAAAAGCTAAGTTGGGCTAGGTAAACAAAGAAACTACCGTAAATGTGGCAGCAGACTATGTCCGTTCAATCAAGAAGCGCTGCTTGAAGTCAACAAAAGCCTCGTGGAGTGCATTTTCTTTAATGGGTTTCAGCAAAACATAGTTCGCGCCTGCTTCCATAAATGCATCACTGGTTTCTTGCGCAGTGTCGGCGGTGCAGGCGTAAATTGGCGTCCCCAATTTCAAGTTTTGACGAATCTCTTTCGTGGTTTCGATGCCACCAAGATGCGGAAGTTGGTTATCCATCAAAATCAAATCATAAGAGTGGTCTTTTAAGAACTCCATGGCTTCTAGCCCATCCTTCGCCCAATCAACCTGCATCTTGTATTTGGTACAAAACGCTTTAAGAATAAAGGCGTTAGTATGGTTATCTTCCACCAGCAACACTTTCAGACTTTCATCAAACAACTCTGCAGGTTTTACACGTTGGCTCGAATCCAACGGAGCCAGAACTCGCTCACGATCTTTTACTGGCAGCGTAACAACAAATGTAGTTCCCTGCCCTTTTTGACTGCGAACTTGTACATCCCCGTCGAGCATATCGACCAAGTTTTTCACGATGGTCAAACCAAGGCCACTGCCACCGTATTCGCGAGTTGTGGTCGCTTCTTCTTGAACAAAAGGTTCGAACATTTCATCCAACTTGTCGGACTCAATACCGATACCCGTATCGCTGATTTCAACCACTAGCACACTATTGTCTGCGCCATAAAACTGCTCTAACTCGGCATGTAAACGCACGCAGCCCGATGGCGTGAACTTCACCGCGTTACTGACTAAATTAAACAGAATTTGATTCAGACGAACTTGGTCGGTGAAAATCTCTACATTGCCATCAAGCTGGTTTTCAATGACAAGTTCAACCCCTTTGTTTTTACAAATAGGGCGATAGATGTTTTCTAGCGTTCGCATGGTATCAGCGAAGGAGAAAGGATGTTTTTGGATATTGAACTTGCCTTGTTCAATCTTTGAGAAGTCCAAAATATCATTCAATACAGCAAGTAAGTGCTCACCACTGTGGCGAAGAACATCGATTTGGTTCTTCTGCTCTTCCGCTTCCACGGAATCTTTGAGTAGCTGCGCAACACCCAAAATACCATTAATTGGTGTGCGAATTTCATGGCTCATTTTAGCCAAGAAGTCAGCTCGCGCTTGCGCGGACTTTTCGGCTTCTCTGCGTGCTAAGTTACTTTGCTTTTCAGCTTCGATCAGCGTTGTAATATCTTGCCCTTGGACAATGATGCCGCTGATATCACCATCGACACGAATTGGCGATAAGTTCCAACGAAAGACTTTGTCACCAATCGGCACATTCACTCCCGTCAGTGTCGCGCCCTGCGCTGCCATTCTTAAATGTGGTACCAGTTTGTCTTTGAATCCTTTAAATACAGGATGCATGGTTTCGATGTCATTTTCGATCACCAGTTCTTTGCGAGCTGCGGGGTTGATTTGGATCAGCACGCCCGCTTCTGACCACACCATGATTGGCGATAACGCGAAGTTAAACAGGTCTCGAAACGATCGCTTCTGAGCTTCTAATTCTTCAAACGTGCTTTCTAGGGTCGAACCAATGTGGTCAAACTCTTCAATATCCGACCCACCAAAACGCTCAAAGCCTTTTTCTTCCCGAGCAGAACGCGTGTAAGACATGAGCGAACCCAGCTCTTCCACAACTCGGTTTTCAATCCACTCTTTGGTCATCAGCGCAATCATAATCATGCCAATAACAGACGCTAACATCGCCAAAAAATGTTGAATTTGCAGCGTAACAACACTCTGGTTGTCTTGCACGGTAAGTAACTTCAAGTTGGTGATGGCCGCGTTCACTTCAATCGGCGTTTGGATGATCAATAACTGGTCTAACTTCTTCTGGGTCTCTTTGCGTTTCAACACATCGAAGATTTTGTATGACTCATCCCCTGCTAGTGAACTTGCTACAGGAATGTCGTTCGCCACCAGCACAACATTGTCGACGTTGCCTTCGTTTTTTAACTTCTCCATCAAGGCGAAGTTATTATCCAAGACGACCGCATTGTACGAATACCCCATCACTTCGCCCGTTTTCGGCTCTAACACAGGAACACGGCGTAGCAACAAGTGACGAGCCCCCATTGACGTGATTGACGTGACGTAATACCAATTATTACTGAACGTGACTTTGCTAGTCAGGCCGTCCAGCATTGAATCGTTGATACCATAAAAATGCGCGTTCCCATCGTCCCAAATAATACCTTGATGGTCGGTGAGAAAACGAAATTCAGGTGTGTGCGAAGGATCACTCTGATCAATGCTGAGAAAGAAGTAATTTAAGGCTTCTTCATTTCGCTCTGAGTAAAAATCCAAAATCACATCACTTTTCGAATTGCTGTCGTGATGGATCTGAATCGCTGCAAAATGACTTTCAAAAATGTTCAGAATCAACGCAGACGTTTGCTGCTTGGTTCGGTCGACCTCCTGCCAAATGATCTGTTTGGAGAAGTAATAACTCTGAACGAAAATGCCTAAAATGATCGGAGCAAGAACGAGAATAATAATTTTAGTTATAAGCGTCGACAGCGAGCGACGCTTTTTTAGCTTTGATGTAATTGTCATCAATTGTCTGAGTATCTAAATGCACGTTTTCTGAGAGCTTCAATTCGCTCAGGGGAATCTGATTTGGTCACAACTTCGAAGTCCCCAGAGTACACCGTTGGTACAGGTTTACCTTCCAAATCCCATTTAATCGCCTCTGCCATAGCAATGCCAGTATCATCATTCATACGCATGACGGTGATATCTAACTCCCCTTTTAAGATAGCGTCTAGCTCAGCAGAACCACCGCCCCAGCCATTAATCATAACGTCTTCACGGCCAAGTTCAGACAGTGCTTCGACGGCACCTAACGCAACGTCGGTAGAACAAGCATAAATGAACTCGACATCTGGGTACTTTTTCAAGCTGGCTTTTGCTGCTTCATACCCGGACTGTTTTGTCGCTTTTGTATAGTAAGCAGATTGTAGTTCAAACTGACTGTCTTGGTTCACTTGGTGAATGAATGTGTTACCACGGATATCGCTAATGTAGCCTTCAGAGAAGTACAAAACGCTGTAATGGGTATTTTTCGGGAACTGCTTGCCAAACTCCACAGCGAGTTCGCGACTGCCTTCAGCGTGATCGAAACCGACGTACATAAAAGGCTGTCGAGTTTCCCATTCACGGACTGGCGTCGTGATATTTTGCAGGATAAGTTTGGTTTTGGTGGAATCTAAAACGTGTTCGACAAACTTACGATGTCGGGTCGTATCGAGTGTAAAAATTAAGTAGTCAGAATTGCTTTTCAGTGCTTCCATCAAAGAAAGGCTTTGTTGTTTGATATCGGCGTTTGGTCGCGTAAACACTTGATTGATCTGGTAATCAATATTGAGTTTATCTAAGCGCTTCTCAAACGCGTCGATGTTTCTTATCCAGTAATCGGAAATCTGCTGCCCTGGATAAACAACGGAGATTTTTAATGGGTGTCTTTTTTCAGGGGCAATAGGCACAGGATCGTCTCTCACGGCCGCAGCCAGAGCATCCGTTAAGTGTTTCTGTTCTGGAAATTCATTTAAGAATTCTTGATACGCCCAGTAGCCGTTAAGAACCTGAGAGGCTTGTGAAGCCGGAGACATGCCGGCAATTGAAATCAGGGACAATACTAACGCTTTATTCATTTATTGCTCTTTTAGCTTTTTTTATTGAGCCTACTTCAGCTCTGTTTTTGACCTAGCCGAGTCATCCTTTACTCTTGTAATCTACCTTCCACTGAGTGTTTGTTTCAATAGTAAATTTGTCTACTTGGAACAGAACATCGGGCCATTATGCGTCAGAATAGCCATACATGATATACCCAAAGTCCATATGGTATTCTGCTTTTATCTCAAGAAGCTCGGATGTATCGGGCTCGGCCGTATTAGTCGGCTGTATCAATAAATATAAATAAGCCGCCAATGTTGGCGGCTTATAAAAGACAATTGAAATTTAAGAATCCGAAAAACAGGCACTCAAACGGTCACGATGAACCGTTAACTTTGAGAGCAAGACTCAAACATCACTTGCTGATTGTCATCCACGGCAATCAAAGCTTTGAGTTCAACCAACTGCTCTTTCTTGCTCTTGGTTAGTTGTTTGATGAAATACTCAGCGCGCATTGCTGTTACTTTTGAGTCGAAGCTAGTCGACCACTCTAAAACAAGAGGCCCTTTACCCTTGAGCGCTTTTGCGCCTTTGCCAAGTTGGTGCTGTTTAAATCGCCTTTCGATGTCATTGGTAACACCGCAATACAGTGCATTACGGTTATTGCGGATCAGATAAACGCTCCAGTGCTGCTCAACGCTTTCACTCATGAAAGTAGAGATTCTACCTGCGCTTTCAATGCATCGAGTTCTTCTCTTAACTCGGCAACTTCTTGCTCTAACTGAGCGACACGTTCTGAGCTTGATGAAGTAGCTGGAACTGCCGCAGCCATTGCTGACACATCGACTTCACCACAGAACAAGTGCATGTAACGAGATTCACGCTTACCAGCTTCACGAGGTAACTTCACCACAAGCGGACCTTTCTCTTCGCTGGCAAGATGCTCAAGTACAGCTTCTACTTCTTTTACATCGTGGAAAGTGGCAAGGCGGTTAGTTCGAGTGCGGATCTCGCCTGGCGTTTGCGCTCCGCGCAGTAACATGCAACAGATGATGCCCTTCTCTTGCTCCGACAATTTAAGATCGCCAAACTCGGTGTTGCAAAAACGATGTTGGTACTTGCTAACACGGCTATTGAAAGCGCTCTCATCGCTGACAAGTCGACGCTCAATCAACGCATCAACAGCATCAAGGACGTCAGATTCTGACAATGCCATCACAGGCTCACGGTTGCTTTTTTGGTTACATGCGTTGGTCAACGCGTTCAAACTGAGGGGATATTGGTCGGGGGTGGTCACTTCTTTTTCAATCAAGCAACCAATTACTCGTGCTTCAATTGCCGTTAGCTCAACTTTCATAATGCATTTCCTTATTATTTTTGCATTTGAATTTATACCTAAACTGCATCTAAGTCTTTTGTGTCTACTTTGCACCGTCGATTCAAAACGCTGCACGACTTGAAGCTGTTTAGGTATAGGTGTCAGGCTAAAGCATAGCGCAAAGACCTGGCACCCATCGCGAATCGGGGTCGGTCTCAATGCTCCGAGAGAATCGGCACTTTTCTCATATTGCCGTCTTCATCAATCATCATGATTTTCGAACGATTCAGTTCGACTTCCGTGATTTCAAGTTGGCTTCTCTCTTCAATGTACGCCGCTTTTAACTTTTCAGCCAAAGAGCTGGTGACTTTCTCATTCTCTTGACTGTCGGCTTGCTCCGCAGTGTTACCAGAGTCCATATCAAGTTTCATCATTTTTCATTTAATGACGCTGATGATATAGCGAAGGTCTCGCCATGACAACGTATCGATTTGTTCATAAATGCAAAATGCTATCCACTTATCGACAATAACCGTCGCAGAAAGACGCATCCGTATCCCCTCAATAACCCGTTCATGGTGCAAATTTTTTCATCTTCGCTCCCCTCTAGTGACCCGACCAAAGGGCAGTTTGTCAGCGAGATATGAGAATTGGTTGAGATTTGGTCAACTCTGCATTGTGATTGATCTAAAGACTGTTATGCCACGGGATGTTGTGCTTTAATCGAGGCAGATATTCACAAATTAGGAAAGGGAACCATGAGTAGCGTATTTGAAATCGTTAACCAAGCTCGTCGTAAAAACAAACTAAAACGTGAGCTACTTGATAACGAAAAGAAAGTTCGTGATAACCGTAAACGTGTAGACCTTCTAGAAAACCTACTAGACTACATCAAACCAGAAATGTCTCACGATGAAATCGTCGCTATCATCAAAAACATGAAAGCTGACTACGAAGACCGCGTTGATGATCACATCATCAAAAGTGCAGAGATTTCTAAAGCACGTCGTGACATCAGCCGTCGCATTCGCGAACTGACTGAAGAAGACAAGCAAACTAGCGGCAAAAAATAAGCCCGATTAGTTCAAGTTTCAAACCCCGAGTGAGCATTCCTTACTCGGGGTTTCTTTTTGTCACTTTGTAGTCCAGTGTGTACAATAAAACCATTCTCGAATCCCAACACACTCTAATTTCTATGCCTTCAACTTCTACTAAAGCACAACCTACGTTAGCAAAACAACTGTTTACGATGACATGGCCAATGCTGTTTGGTGTGTTGTCTTTAATGAGTTTTCAACTTGTCGACAGTGCATTTATCGGTCAGCTTGGCGTTTTACCGCTTGCCGCTCAAGGTTTCACCCTACCGCTTCAAATGGTCATTATCGGCATTCAAGTAGGCTTAGGCATCGCGACTACCGCAGTGATCTCTAAAGCCTTGGGTGCGAATGATGCTCGCTATGCCAAACAACTTGGCGGATTGGTCTTAATGATTGGTTCAATCGGTGTTGCGGTATTCGGCCTCTTAATTTGGCTGCTGCGTTACCCGATTTTATCTCTGCTCAGCGCGCCAGAAACTGTTATGCCTATCATAGATAGTTACTGGCCTTGGTGGCTGCTGAGCTCATGGGCTGGTGCAGTCCTTTATTTTTACTACAGTATTTGTCGTGCCAATGGCAACACTATGCTTCCGGGCACGATGATGATGGTGACAAGTGGTGTGAACTTGGTATTAGACCCGCTGTTCATTTTCACGCTCGATCTCGGCATTAATGGTGCAGCGTTGGCAACCTTAGTTGCATTTGGATTTGGTATCCTTGTCGTTGCGCCAAGAGTGAAGCGCAACCACTGGGCTACAACGCAATGGCAAGATCTGAATGTGATGAAAAGCGTCTCTTCGATAGGTAACATCATGGGGCCAGCCATGGTCAGTCAATTGCTACCGCCGCTCTCTTCAATGTTAGCGACCAAGTTGCTTGCCAGCTTTGGAACTGCCGCAGTCGCTGCTTGGGCGCTAGGTTCGCGTTACGAGTTTTTTGCCATTGTGTCTGTATTGGCACTGACCATGTCGATGCCCCCAATGGTGGGGCGCTTGTTAGGCGCAAAGAACTATCGAGACATTCAATCTCTGGTTGGAATAGCGGTTAAGTTCATTCTTGGCTTCCAGTTTTTGATTGCGGCGATTACCTTCTTGCTTGCAAACCCGCTCGCGTTGTTAATGACAAGTGATACCCAAGTAGAACAAGTGCTCCACATGCATCTAATGATTGTGCCGATAAGTTTGGGCTCTCTTGGCGTTTGTATGCTGATGGTGTCGATTTGCAATGCGCTAGGGAAATCGTACACAGCATTAACCATTTCGGCATTGCGCTTGTTTGTTTTCTTCCTACCTTGCCTATGGCTGGGTGCGCAACTGGGCGGTATCAGAGGTCTGCTGTTTGGTGCGTGTGTGGGTAATATTATGGCGGGTATTTCTGCTTACCTTACTTACCGTAAAACCATACACAAACTTGCGATAAAGCAAGCTACAGCCTAAGTTTTAGTATTAACAAAGAAGCCCTCAACTGAGGGCTTCTTACTATCAGCTTTTGGCTATACCATGCACAAGTTTACTGGTCAGCAGGGAATACTACGCCAGTTTGTTTGCGTACTTCAGTCAATACTTTTGCAACGGTCAACGAACGTTGTTTCATTTGTTCATCAATCACACCAAGCTTTAACTGCTTCGCAAATGCTTCTGCTTCGTAGAACATATGATTCTCGGTTTGAGGCAAAGTTAGGGTCTCTTTTTCTTCACCACGAAGAATACGCTCTACACCACGGCCTGTGGCGATCATATCGACCAACACACTGCCTTGCTCACCTTGAAACTCGCTTGGGATAAGAGAATCACTGACTTTCGAGTGCAGAAGATTTACGTTAAAGCCATCATACGCCAGCGTTACGCTGCCGCATCCGTCAACGCCTGATGGAAGCACATGTGCACTGGCTTGAACAGAGTTCGGCTCACCAAACAACTCTATCGCAGAACCCACGCAGTAATAACCGATGTCCATGATGGAGCCATTGGAAAACGCAGGATTGAATGTGTTTGGATTTTCTCCATTTAGATATTTTTGGTATCTCGATGAATACTGGCAATAGCTAATCGTCGCATGTCGTAACGGAGCGATAGACGGTAAGCTCTCTTTCAATACTTGGAAGTTTGGTGTGTAAGGCGACATAAACGCTTCAAACAACACAACGTTGTTTTCCTCAGCACAGGCAAACATCTGTTGTGCCAATGCGTAGTTCGAAGCCATTGGCTTTTCACAAATGACGTGTTTGCCCGCTTTTAACATTTGAATAGCTTGAGGAGCATGAAGCGAATTCGGACTGGCGATGTACACCGCATCAATGTCTGCATCCTGACCTAATGCTTCTAGGCTGTCGTAATAAGTATCTGCATCATAAGGCGTGCCAAACAAACGCGCTTTTTCTATATCTCTCGAATACACAGCTTTAAGGCAAAACTGCTTGGTTTGGATTGCCGCTTCAACAAATTGTTGCGAAATCCAGTTAGTCCCGATAACAGCGAGTTTAAACATGTCACTTCCTTTATATTCGTTCTAAAAAGCCGTAATGAATTCGGCTTATCAGTGCGATTTAAGCAAGCTTTAGTTCATTAAACAACTCAAATAACTGGTTAGATTTATACGGCTTTGGCAAATACGCATCCATACCCGCAGCAAAACAATTGTGAATGTCCTCTTCCAACACACTCGCGGTCAAAGCAATGATGGTTGTTTTCTTGCAGCCCACTCTCTTTTCCCAACGGCGAATCTCTTTTGTCGCGGTTAGGCCATCCATCACCGGCATCATACAATCCATCAAAATGGCGTCAAACTGCTCACCTTTGGTGATGGCATCCAGCGCTTCTTGCCCGTTACTCGTAATTAAGTAGTCGTACCCTGCTTTATCTAAGAAAAAGCTCGCGATTTTTTGGTTCATTAGATTGTCTTCAGCAATCAGTATTCTTCGATGAGTTCGAGATATTTTAGATTCAGCGCGAGATGCAATATTTGTGACATTGTCACGCAATGTATTCTTCTCGAGCTTAGCTAGCTCTTCGATGGCATGTTTGAATCGATTACCCAAGAATGGTTGAGTCAACACGGCATGCACGTTTTCCGCGTTCGTGTAAGAGCTCGTCAAATGGTGCTGGCACACTACTACTCGACGAACATCATAAACTTCAGCCAGTTCACTCAAACAGCTATCGATATCCATCTGACCGTCATTACATAAGAAAATGACATCGAAATCTTCATCTAGCGCTTTTGCTTCCGAAAGTGAGTTAACGCCTACCAGCTTAATTTGAGCTAAACGACACTCTTGGACAATTTGCTCTGCATAAGCATAGTTATCACATATAAAGAGCCCTCTTTTGACCACATCGGAATGCCAACCAAAGAGAGGTAACGCCTCTACTTCTATTGAAAAACCAAAGCATGTGCCCACCCCCTTGGTCGAGGTTGCCACTAGCTTGCCTCCCATCATTGACACTAATTGGCGACAAATCGCAAGCCCTAGCCCTGTTCCGCCAAACTGTCTCGAAACGCCTTCGTCTTCCTGAGTAAACGGCTCAAAAATGGTCGCCAGTTTGTCCCTTTCGATACCGATGCCCGAATCCTTGATAAGAAATGTTAGCGAACCTCGCCCTTGCTCTAACGCTTCTTCGTAGCTAACGTCGACTGAGATATAGCCTTGTTCAGTAAACTTAACGGCATTGGAAACCAGATTAGTAATGATCTGTTTGATGCGATGATCATCGACCATCACGCGAGCCGGAATGTTTTCATCCAATGAAATATCGAGTTCAAGCTGTTTGGACGTGGCTTTAGATTGAAACAAAATCACCGATTGATAAACGACTTCGCGAATGTCAGCTTCAACCAACGACAATTCGAGGCGCCCCGACTCGATCTTAGACAAATCTAGAATATCGTTTAGCAATGCAAGCAAAGTGTGAGAAGAGGTATCGATGTCATCCACGACTTCTTGTTGATGAGGTGATAGCTCACTTTGCGACAAAATCTCAGTCATCCCCATGATGCCATTCAACGGCGTTCGAATCTCATGGGACATGTTGGCAAGAAATACAGATTTTGCTCTATTGGCTGCCACTGCCGACTCTTTGGCGTGCAGTATTTCGTGAGTTTGCCTTTGCTTTTCTTCCACCACACGATTGACTTGCTGCGCAAAGAGAGTGAACTCGTCACTACCATCGACTGCGACTTTTTTCTCTTTTTCTTCCTCATTAACAAGGGCATTAAGAGCATGAATGATTGCGCCAATCTTACTGTTAACACGATACCAAGTGGCAAACCCCAACCAGCCAAGCAAGAGAAGAACTACCGCAACACCACAGGTAATGAGCAATACATTTCGTTTTTGCTCATTGACTTGAGTAAGTAGGGATTGCTCAGCTTGACGAGTAAATCCTTCAATCATCATTTGCAGTCGCTGAACCCGAAAATCGAGTTCGTCAAGGTAAGCCGCATAATCGCTGCGTGGCATGTCGCCATTCATTAGCCTCGCTCTTGATTCCAAATTACGTTGATAACGGGGGGAGCTGAAAAGGCCAAGCAGTTTATCGACATGCGCATAAGATGCCCCCAAATGCAAAAATGCATCTAGGTTTTGCTGCTGACGATCAATGGTTTGAAAAAAAACGCTTTGGTTCAGCTTCGCATCTGGATCCATCACTAAACGGTAGGTCAGCCAAGCCTCTTTTTGCGTCCAATAAGATAATTGAGCAAGGTAAGCAATAAAGTTCTGCATGGCGTGCCCATCGCTATTTCCATACAGCTGATAGTTTTGTAGCAAAGAAAGCGACATTTCTTGCAACAACTGAAACGCCCAATCACCCACTTCATCTGTGTTGGTAAGATCCCCAGACACCATACCAAGCATCGCCTCTTTTAAATCATCGGCGTACTCGGAAGTGTGTGGATTAGTGGAAAATTTATGATGCATGGAGAGCACCACATTATTTTGGACATCCACTTCGATGCTTAAAGGCGTTTCCTGACCGTATTGGCGTCTGTCTTTTTCCATGCTGTAGATAAAGTGCGAAGCCTGAGATATCAGCTGGAATCCCTGTATGTTGCTTACGGTTTGGTTGAGGTGATCGACTCGCACCGAATTTGCATAAAACTGGTGGATCGCAAAAGCAACGATCACCACTGCGGGTAATAACGCTAACAACGCTAAACGTGTTTTGATTGATAATCTCAGCATCCATCTTTCCATGTGTTACGAACGCCTACTGATTTAATACTAGACTAGTTTCACACATTAATAATGGATATTGATGAGTTAAAAAACACTCTCATTTCACCTAGTAACACTAGGGATATAGGGTTACGGCGGGTTTAGGTGCCTGTTTTAAACTGTGATTCAAAGCAAGTTTTTTGATCATCAAAAAATGACCTAAACGCTCAAATCCAAGTCATACCTAAGCAGCAAAATGTAAAACAGACATTTATCATTTGAATGTTTACCACTCCCGTTGTCTTATCGAGTGAGATCACATTAATCTAGAAAAGAATCGAGGCTATTTACATTTAGATTTTGAAGCTATTCGTTATCGTTACAAAAAAAGTCAGCAAGTTATTAAAAGTCAATAGTACAAACACCCCGCTTTAGTCACATTAATCAACCAGAAATAATGCCCTACTTAGCAGTTTTAACTGGTATTAATTTTCCTAGCAGAATAAGAACTCTCACCTTAGAATCCGCACACATAATTATTACAACCCGATTACATAACCCACCAAACTCCACACTCTACCGTTGAGGTAACAGTAGTGAGTATGGTTAGCCCTCAAAACGTGAAAGGTCCAATACAACAATGAGTCCAGAGAAATATCTCCAAGACTGGCAAACGAGCCAAACGATTGCTGAATCTATCTCCCCTCTTATTGGTAAGCTATATCGTCAAAAAGGAATCGAAGTGGTTCTGTTTGGTAAGACGCTTATCAACGCCACTACTATCGACATTCTCAAAACTCACCGCGTAGCAAGACGATACACTGGAAACCCTCTTTCTCTAGAGCACACAATGCCGATCATCCAAGCATTGTGCGAAATGAGCATTTCTTCATGCCGCGTTGATGTTGGTCAACTGGCAACTAAGTATTGGAATGAGCACGAAGATACAGCAGCACTAAACGATTTCCTACAAACTGCACTTCAAGGCGCGCGTGATGCCGACTCTTCTCTAGCCGCTCGCGATGTTGTGCTTTACGGTTTTGGTCGTATTGGTCGCCTACTGACTCGTCTTCTTATTGAAAAGAGTGGCCCAGGTTACCCTCTTCGACTGCGCGCAATTGTTGTTCGTGGCGGTAAGAAAGGTGATTTAGAAAAACGAGCTAGCCTACTTCGTCGTGATTCTGTACACGGTCAATTTAACGGCAGCATCGTGATTGATGAAGAGCGCAAAGCGCTTATCGTTAACGGCAACTACATTCAAATCATCTACGCAAACAATCCTAGTGATGTAGATTACTCTGTGTACGGCATCAACAATGCACTTGTTGTTGATAACACAGGTGTGTGGCGTGATTCTGAAGGTCTGAGCCAACACTTAGCATGTAAAGGCGCAGAGAAAGTACTACTAACGGCTCCGGGTAAAGGCGACATCAAGAACGTTGTATTCGGCGTTAACGAATCTGTGATTCAAGAAGATGACACCATCATCTCTGCAGCGAGCTGTACCACCAACGCAATCACACCAGTTCTAAAAGCATTGAACGACAAATACGGCGTACTTTCGGGCCATATTGAAACCGTTCACTCTTACACGAATGACCAAAACCTGATCGATAACTTCCACTCAGGTGACCGTCGCGGTCGCAGTGCATCTTTGAATATGGTTCTAACTTCAACTGGCGCAGCTAAAGCAGTAGCAAAAGCACTGCCAGAGCTAGCTGGTAAGCTAACAGGTAACGCAATTCGTGTACCTACGCCAAACGTATCAATGGCGGTTGCAAACCTTAACCTAGGCACAGATGTTGATCGCGACTCTCTTAACGATTACCTACGCGAAATGGCTCTCAACTCTGAGCTTTCAGCGCAGATTGATTACACAGATTCAACTGAAATCGTTTCTACAGACTTAGTGGGCTCTCGCCATGCCGGCGTTGTAGATGGTCAAGCGACTATCGCACAAGACAAGCGTTGCGTACTGTACATTTGGTACGACAACGAATTCGGATACAGCTGCCAAGTTGTGCACTGTATGGAACAAATGATGGGCGTTCGTTACCAAACATTCCCTCGATAGGTGAACTTTGCTCCACAACGTTAACCACAATGGGTAACGAGCAATAACCCAACATTTGTTCTGATAATAAGCGCTTTGCGCAGTACTAATATTGATTCCCCGTTTATGCGCCTGATGACCCTCAGGCGCTTTTTCGTTCGTATCATTTGACAATCTCCGGACAAAGCAAACAGAACCATTCATGTTTTGTTCATGTTCGCAGCGTTAATCTGAACACATAGATTGAAAAGAGGTCATGATTATGAATCGAATTATTGTTACTGCACTGGCACTGATTACTGGCTTTTTCGCATTAGTATTTAGCCTAATCATGACGATTCCATTGACCATCGCAGCCCTGATCACAGGCAAACGAATTGAAAAACGCGTACGGAAAATGCAAAAAGAAGTGCATGAAGAGTATGAGTTTAATACTGGCAAAGCCGATGCCATCGAAGGTGAATTTGAAGAGGTTCGCCGATAACGAAATTACTGTGTTTCTCTTCCCCCTAATGTTCCTGAGAAACTTCTTGCGTACACCCAGACTTGCCCCACAAGCTGGGTGTTTTTTTTGCGAAGTGCGTTTGCAAAAAAGGCAGCTTATTGGCTGCCTTTGGGTTTGTTATATCGAGCGTCTTGAAAGTCCTAAACCGTAACCACCACTCTTAGTGCTAAGAGCATAAGTACAACGCCAGATAGTCGGTCAATGAGAACCGCTTTGGAGCGAATTTTATCGACCACTCTGGAGCTTGATAACACCAACGTAATAAAGGTGTACCACAAGCCATCGACAACAAAAGGTGTCGCAACAATGATCATTTGGTTACTCAGATCATTTCCAAGCGCGACAAACTGGCTAAACAAAGCAATAAAGAACAGTGCGATTTTAGGACTTAGAATAGAGATAAGGAAACCTTCTCTAGCAGATTGAAGTACGGTCGTTTCCTCACCAGATTCCAACTTGGCGGCCACTCCACCTTTGGATCGCAGCGCGTTAAAACCTAAGTAAGCCAAATAAGCTGCGCCCGCTAAACTGATGGTTTTGAACAGCATTGGGCTCTGCTGCAGCACAACCGCAAGACCGATCAACGTGATAAACGCATAAATCCCGATCCCAAAAGCATGCGCCCATGCCGTTGCCAAACCATTCATTCGTCCACCAGCCAAAGCATGTTTAGCAACGATCGCTAAGCTAGGCCCTGGCGACATAGCCCCTAATAAACAGACTGTAAATAGTGATAACCAAACTGTTAGTGTCATAAAAATCTCCCCTCTTTGACGTTAATTTATCAATAGAGGTGAGATAAACTGAAATCAAAGTTAATCATGAAAGTTATGATTGAAACTCATAGTCTAGTTAATAGAGTATTCTGATTGCTGCATAACGCTTTGCATCGTTTCCCGTATCCAACGATGCGCAGGATCGTTATCGTACTTTGGATGCCACATCAGCCAGTATTGATGGATTTGAGTATCAAATGGCAGAGGTTTATGTGCCAAACTCCAATGCTTAGCGAGGTTCACCGCGATATGCTCAGGGACGACCATCAAATGTTCACTTGAGACTAGGCGATTAACCGCCGCCGAGAAAAATGGGACTTTAAATGTGATATGTCGCGCCAACCCCATCTCTTTTAAAACCGTGTCGGTGCTTGAATCTTTATCGCCGCCACCCGTAACTTTTATGTGCGAATAACTGAGTAACGCATCCACCGTCAGCTCTTTATAACTCGCCAGCGGGTGTGACGCTTTCATCAAACACACCGAGGTATCAGAACCAATGTTCACGCTTGAAACGCCTTCTGGTTTTGAAGGGTACATGGACGATGCGATGTGGATACCCAGTTCATGCAACTTATCGAGAAAATCTGGTTGCCATAAGCGATAAGCCATATCCAGTTGCGGCGCGAGTTGGCTTAAATGGGAAGCGATATCTGGAAGAACGTACTGAGCAACATAGTCACTAGACGCGACAACTAACTCACCTTGCCAATCTGCCGGTTCGAACGGTTTATCATCAAGCAGATGATCAAACTCAGACAGCAAATCATCAAGTTTAGCTTTTAACGCTAACGCTCGAGGTGTGGGTATGAGCAAGTTCCCCTGACGGACAAGCAACGGATCGCCACAAAGCTCTCTAAGCTGGGCTAATTGGCGGCTGACCGCAGATTGAGTTACGTGCAAGCGCTCAGCAGTGCGACTTACATGACACTCCTCAAGCAGCACATGCAATGATCTCAGCAGATTTAAATTGATGTTGTTTAACATTCTCGACCCACTTGATGCTTCACTTTACGAACTTGTTTCCGGTCGTATTAAAAAACTCGGTCAGAACCGTATGCGTCATCAAATGACGCAGTTCAGGAAAGCGTTGAATTTGGTCTCGGATTTCATTGAGCCGATTCATGTTAGGGACTTCCACAAATACCATCATGTCAGTTTCGCCGCTGATTGCATGGCACCATTTCACACCATCAATTTTATACAACTCATCAGCATAGGATTCACAGTAGTAAGATGATATGGATGTGTCGAATTTCAATGCGAAGTAGGCACAGATCGAATCCCCCTCTGGAGGCGCAATTTCAGCGTGATAACCTAAGATGACTTTGTCATTTTCTAACTTGCGAATACGAGCCGTGACGGCTGAGCGAGATAAATTGACCTTCTCCGCAATCTCGGTGACCGACAACCGCGCGTTATGCCGGAGGATATCAATGATCTTGTGATCAAATTTGTCCATAAATATACCAAGCTTCCCTTAATTTTCTTATTCTATACCGATTCTAAATGCATAAGAAACCAACATTTTGTTGGATTTATTTAAAACAACCGTCATATTGACGGTGAACAAGCGCATTTTGTTTTTTGGAGTTCAGATATTCTATCTTCAACCCAAAGTCCAATTAAGGCGCAGCATGGAACGCGCACTTATATAAAACCTCCGAGAAACGCATGGAACAGCTAAAAAAAGACATCTCTCTTATCTCCGGTATCGCCCAGTTGTCCACAACCTTGATGGGAACAGGCTTGTTTATGATTCCCGCTATCGCGGCAGGAATCGCTGGCCATTTTTCTTTGTGGGCTTGGGTCCTTTTATTCATCGCGATTTGTCCAATTGCGCTGACTTTTGCCCAACTAGGTAAGCGCTACCCGAATGCTGGCGGCACGGCATTTTTTGTGCGTCAAGCTTTTAACTCGAGATTGGAAAGCAGCGTCGCTTGGCTATTTGTCAGTGTGATTCCCGTTGGCGTACCTGCCGCGATTGCTCTTGCAGCAGGTTTTCTTCAACAACTGCTTCCTACTCCAATCAACAACCACTTATTTGCGCAAGTATTGACGGTTTTTCTGCTCATCTTGGTCAACCTATTGGGCACCAAATCATCAGGGCGCTTGCAAACCATCATCGCATTGAGTGTTTTTGCTTTGGTTGGGGCATTTTTGTTTAAAGGCGAAATCAATAGCGCAGATCTTTCAATGCCGACTCTCACAACAGAGTCCATTTGGCCGATCACCGCAGCACTTGGCGTGATGTTCTGGTGCTTTGTTGGCATCGAAGCCTTTGCTCACATGGGGGAAGAGTTTAAGAATCCGCAACGGGACTTCCCGATCGCGATTATCGTCAGCTGTTTTGTTGCTGGTGCAACTTACTGGGCTTGTTCTGTTGTCATCTTAAAGTTTGGTGCTTATGGCAGCGCACAATTCGATAATGCTTCCATCCCTTGGTTAAGCGCCCATTTATTGGGAGATAGCGCAAAGTGGCTCATCAGTATCATTGGATTTTCTGCGTGCTTTGCCAGCGTTAACTTATATACCCAAAGCCTATCAAGAATGGTTTGGGCTCAAGCGCGCGAACATCGTCCAACCAGTCCACTGGCTAAAATTTCGCGTAGAGGCGTACCTTCATCAGCAACAGTTTTAGTCGGTGCGGTGCTACTTGCGTCTTGTGTGATTGGGTCGTTATCCAAGCTCGATTTAGAGTTTTTCCTAAAGCTGGCCAACAGTATTTTTGTTTTGGTTTATCTATTGGCAATGCTAGCTGCATACAAATTGCTGCACGGACTAGGAAAAGCCCTCGCGGCGATTTCTTTAGTGTTATGTACAGGCGTGTTCATCTGTTTAGGTTGGTCTATGCTTTACGCCCTTGGCATTTTTGCGCTGCTCTCTCTGCCGTGGAAACAATGGCGACAAAAACGACACTCGAGCATTGTCGAATAACTTCAGACGTCAAATAGCTCAAAGAGGCGTTTAATCAACGGGTCAATGTTATCAAGACGAACATTCCCATATCCGATCACGACACCCTGCCAATCTCGTGCTTTAAAATCGGGATGCTCATAAAAACTGACTGGGCGCATCACGATGCCCGCCTTTTTGGCTCGTTGCGTACACGTGTTTTCATCAATCCCTTGTTGCCAGCTCAACGTAACGTGCAACCCCGCCGCTTGGCTAATAACTCGAACTTTGTCACCAAAATAATGCTGAATAGAGAAACAGACTTGTTCGTGCTTCGACTTGTACACTCGCCTCATTTTACGAATATGTCGCAGCAAGCTTCCTTCTGAGATAAAGTCCGCCATCGCGGCTTGAATATGACTTGGTGTGTCACCACTAAGTGCGTCTTTCACCATCAAACATTTATCTACCAGCGATTCAGGCACAACGAGATAGCCAAGCCTCAAACCATTAAACATGACTTTACTAAAAGAGCCGATGTATAACACTCGCTCGTCTCGGCCCATTTGTGCGGCTAACCCTTGCAAACTGGTGTATGGACGATGTGCAAATTGGAATTCACTGTCGTAGTCATCTTCAAGAATCCAAGCCTCTTGGTTCGATGCCCACTCAATGATTTGTGCTCGCTGCTCAGTGTTTAAAGTCGTCCCCATCGGATATTGGTTACTTGGCGTGATATAGAGTGCATCTGCAGTACTTTGCGTGACGGAATCAATATCAAAACCCATTTTTTGTCTTACGAATAACGGTTCAAATTGATATTGCTGAAACAGGATCAACTTGCGCATCTGCGCATAACCTGGCTGTTCCATGAGCACTCTACTTCCTGCCGTTAATGTTGCCATGGTGGCGATACACAACGCTTGCTGCGCGCCTGACGTGATGATGATTCGACTAGGCGTGCAGTTCACTGAACGGCTCGACGCTAAGTAATCCGACAAAGCGCATCGAAGCTCCCAGCTACCTTGAATGTCTTGATTGCCTAGCAGACACGTACGGGATAAGTGACGATTGAGATATTTTTGCCACAAAGCGGTTGGAAAAAGCGATAAATCGGGTACACCAGGCGCGAAACTGGCATTCACATCCAACGCCGCTGGCGGAAGGTTGGCAGCTTGAGTTGGCAACTTTTCAGGCAAGTATTGTTCTGGCAACTCAACAGCAACAAAAAAGCCTGAACCACGCTGGCTGACCAAGTACCCTTCAGCAACTAACTGTTCGTAGGCAGAAATCACCGTGTTGCGGCTAAGGTTCAACTCTTGTGCCAGTTTACGAGTCGACGGTAGCTTGCCGTTCTTGGGCCAAAGCCCTCGAACAATCTTATCCCTTATTGCAAAAAATACAGACTGCTGGCGCGTACCGCGGCCTGTTTTTACGCACAAATCACCCACATCGATTAACGACAAATTGGATCCATCCATAGTTTAAAAGTGGCTCTCTCTAAGCTACCAGTTAAACGCTACATTGCAACGACACGCTTAGGAAGAAAATGACTATTTCTCATTACTGTGAGTTGGTTAGGGAGACCACCATGCTATCGAATACAAAAAGAACAGAAATCAAAAAAGGCGCTCATAAAGCGGTGACTGAAGTTGAAAAGCTGCACACGATTATTGATGAAAGCCTAATTGCCCATATTGCAATCACCAACGAGTCAGGGCCAGTGGTTATCCCTATGTTAGCTTGGCGCGTCGATGATTTTGTATACATCCACGGCGCAAATAACAGCCGACTGTTACGCTCCCTCAAACAAGGCCAACCGACATGTCTCACCTTCACCTTGTTTGATGGTTGGGTATTGGCGCGTTCCGCATTTCACCACAGCGCGCATTATCGCAGTGCGGTTGTGTTTGGTCAGTTTGAAACTGTTGAAGACAATCAGGAAAAAGATCGTTTACTGAATCACTTTCTCGAACAAATCGCGCCGGGAAGAACAGAGCATGTCCGTTTGAGTAACGAGAAAGAGCTCAGCGCCACCATGCTTTTGCGTATTTCTTTAGAGGAAGCATCGGTAAAAATCAGTCGTTTTGGTGTCAACGACGACGCGCAAGATATGGATATTCCGGTTTGGGCGGGGGTACTGCCATATCGAACCGTCGTGGGGCCTCTTGAACCATGTTCGGATTTGTATGAAGGCATCGAAGAACCCGATTACAGCAGCGCCTATCCTAACCGCTGGTACGCTTCGGAGAAACTCAGCTAAGAGCTCCTGTTGCTAACACTCTCACTTTTGCTAACGCTCTCAATAGCAACTTTCATCCACTCTCCTAAATCACCGCTGCTCCTGCCAGCGGTGCTCGGAACTTTGTATCCAAAGGCTTCAATTTCCCGTATAACAAACCATGAGCAATAGGAGAGAGTTATGTCGGGAAAGGAAAGAAACCTACCAACACACCGTATTTCTAGATTCAGCAAATTTGCCTCGCTTGCAACAAGAGTTGCGGGCAATGTTATTGCTGAAGGCACCAAGCAAATCGCCAAAGGCAACCGACCGAAAGCGAAAGACCTTTTGCTCACCCCTCAAAATATTGCACGGCTGACCGATCAACTGGCGCACTTACGCGGCGCAGCCATGAAACTTGGTCAAATGCTTTCGATGGATGCCGGAGATATTCTTGAACCGGAGTTGGCCGAGATTTTAGCCAGATTGCGTTCAAACGCCGATCCAATGCCATCAAAGCAGCTCAACAGCGTGATGGTAAATGCACTTGGTGAACAGTGGAAATCCGCGTTTCTTGCTTTCAACTTCAAACCTATTGCGAGTGCATCCATAGGGCAAGTTCACCAAGCCTACAGCGATGCTGGCGATAATTTGGCAGTAAAAGTGCAATATCCCGGTATCAGAAAGAGCATCGACAGCGACGTCGATAATGTCGGTACGCTTTTGAAAATTGTTGGCCTTATCCCTGAGTCAGTTGACTATAAAGGACTGTTGGAAGAGGCGAAAAAACAGCTGCACGACGAAGCCAATTATGAGCGAGAAGCTCAGTTTGCCTGTAGATATCATGCTGCTCTACAAGACCATCCGCATTTTTTGGTACCAAAAATCTACCCGGAAATTTCATCCCAATCCGTTCTGGCTATGTCGTTCATTCAAGGGACGCCCATAGAGAAAATCACAAACTACGATCAAGAAACTCGCGACTTTGTAATGCACAATTTGTTGGAACTGCTGTTTAAAGAACTGTTCGAATTCAAAATGGTGCAAACCGATCCAAACTTCGCAAACTATCTCTATCTTGAACAAAGTAAACAAATCGGGCTGTTAGATTTTGGCGCAACTCGCGAATACAGTGAACGTTTTAGTTCCGGTTATCGCCAAGCCTTTTCATCTGTCGTGAACGATGACGAACAAGGGCTCAACGATGCTTTAGAGCAAATAGGCTTTTTCGCCCAAAGCATCAAACCAGAACAGAGAATGGCGATTTTAGATTTGGTCAAAATGGCATGCGAACCCATGCTAATTGATGAAGCTTATGACTTTAAAGCCAGCGGACTGGCGCAAAAACTGCGAGAAGCTGGAACAATTCTGAGTATGGAGCAAGATTATTGGCATACCCCACCAGCCGATGCCATATTCTTGCACCGAAAAATTGGTGGCATGTATTTGCTCGCCGCTCGAATCGGTGCAAAAGTAAACATTCGTCGATTAGTGCAACCATATCTCAAGCTCAATAGTGGATAGCCTATTGTTTTTCTGTCACTTTCAAGTACCTTGAGCAGTTATTCTGCGTCATCAACAGCCCACTTTATTGAGATTTATTGACTATGGTTAATGAACATAAGGTCAATAAGCAAAGTTAGCTGGCTAATGTGTCACGTATGACGCCACAACTTTATCCATGAAAACGAATTAACTATCGGGGGCTCGGTGAGCAAGTTTCAAGATCTCTCCACTCTAATCCAACAAATTGGCCAAGCCGAAGAATCGGATCAAGTCGCAACGCTCAATGAATCTATCGAAGCGGGTCTCGAACCCGGCGCGGTTGCGCTTATCCTCGAAGCTTTCCCTATCGAAGACCGTGTTCGGTTATGGAGAGCATTGCCGTTAGAACTTCATATCGACGTTTTGACAGAGATGCGTGCCGATGTACGTTTCTCTATCATCAATGCGTTGTCTGAAGTCGAACTGAAACTCACCCTCGCTAAACTCGACAACTTATCGTTGATCGAATGGGCAGACTCGTTACCAGAATCCATCATCAATGAAGCGCTCGCCTTAATTGAAAAAGACGAGCTTGAGCTGTACGACCAAGCGAATGAATATGAAGACGATGAGCTAGGTCGCTGGGCGGAGCGTAAAATCATTACGCTGCCGTTCAATATTACTGTCGGAACCGCAAAGCAGTTGATGGAACGCTACAGCTACGATACGCCGCAGCAAGTGTACCTGATTAACCGAAACAAACAGTTCCGTGGCGCAGTAAACTATTACGAGATCTTAAGAAGTGATTCAGGCGTGCGTTTGAAAACACTTGAGATTGAAACCGTTACCGTGTTGGACAGCAAAATGACACTGCCAGAGGCGGTAGAGGCGTTAGAGCATAGCGCCCTACCCGCGCTCCCCGTAACAGATGCTGACCAAACTCTCATTGGTGAGGTCGATTGGCAATTTGCATTAAGTACGCAACGAGAAATCTACGAAGCGCGCTTAATGGCCGGTACTGGTATGGATGAAGGCGATGACTTATTTGCGCCAGTACTAAAAAGCTCACAAAAACGTGGCGTGTGGTTGGGCATCAATTTGCTGACTGCAATTTTAGCCTCTGTCACTATCGGACTGTTTGAAGATGTGATTGCTCAAGTGGTGGCTTTGGCCGTGCTCATGCCAATCGTTGCATCGATGGGTGGCATCGCGGGCAGCCAAACGCTCACTCTGATGGTTCGCGCGATGGCGCTTAATCAGATCACTCCAGGTAACCGTTTCAAGCTATTGAAAAATGAGCTGGGTATTGGATCTCTGAACGGCATTGCTTGGGCACTGATTATCGGCGGGTTAGCCGGATTGTGGTTCCAATCGCCAGTTTTAGGCGGAACCATCGCACTGGCCATTATCGTCAACATTATTACCGCTGCTTTGTTTGGCGTGTTGATACCCATTATTCTGGATAAGTTCAAATTGGATCCAGCCTTAGCAGGCTCGGTTATTCTAACGACAGTGACAGATGTGGTTGGTTTTTTCGCCTTTTTGGGAACGGCGAGTTTAGTCATGCTCTAAAAAGTCCACTGTTTATTAATCAATCATTAGCATAATAGAGACAAATTGCATAACGCACTTGCAAATTGCAAAAACATTCAAAGTTTAAGCAACGTATGTCACAGAAACCACGATTTTCGGGCATATAAAAGTTGGCACAGTAACTGCATTATATAAATTGACCCTTCTTAAGCCGAGGGTCACCTAGCCAACTGACGTTGTTAGTGAACTTGATTTTGTTCACATGTATATAAGCCAATCGCACTCTTTGCGGTTGGCTATTTTTTTATGCGGCTACTGCTCTCCTTTATCCTCCGACCGATCTCTATTGTACTTATCTTGCCCTCAACCGACTGTTTACTGTTTATAAAATTCAAAAATTCCTTCAATAAACCATCAGAAATACCGACTTCAACAAAAACAAACTACCCAACCCAAATAAAACCAAGAAAACACACCAAAAAAAGAACAAATAACGCCCAAACCAAAACACTCATCATGAAATCGTTTTCTTTTCATAGAAATCGACTGAACAATCTAGAGTTATAGATAAATTTCATCCATAAGCACAAATAGTAGTAAAAAACATTCATTTCACACAGAAAACTCGTCAAGAAATCATAAAAACACACGTAAAAATACATTTTTCATTTTTAGAAAAAGCCATTCAACTTATTGTTATTTAACAATAAAAAATAAAAACAAAACCAAGTAAACGTTTAAATTTCAATTTTATCATTGACTATCGAATTTACATCACGATAATACGCGCCGTTTACCTGAAAATCAGGTGCTATAATTTAATCTTTTACTTTGCGGAGGTAATAATGGCTGGAGACAATAACTACAGTCTTGGACCAGTTCCCAACACGGCCAGAAAAGGCGTGGCGTCACTAACCATGGTGATGTTAGGACTCACTTTTTTCTCCGCAAGTATGTGGACAGGTGGTTCTCTCGGTACTGGGCTCTCCTTTAATGATTTTTTCCTCGCTGTTCTCATCGGTAACCTAATCCTCGGTATTTACACTTCTTTCCTCGGTTACATCGGCGCTTCTACTGGTCTCTCTACTCACCTTCTTGCTCGTTTCTCTTTTGGTTCTAAAGGCTCTTGGCTTCCTTCTGCTCTTCTTGGCGGTACTCAAGTTGGGTGGTTTGGAGTTGGTGTCGCGATGTTTGCGATTCCGGTGCATAAAGCAACGGGCATCGATACCAATACTTTGATCCTTGTCTCCGGTTTGCTCATGACCGCGACCGTTTACTTTGGAATCTCAGCACTAATGGTGCTGTCAGCAATCGCCGTTCCTGCCATTGCGCTACTTGGCGGTTACTCTGTCATAGAAGCAGTAAATAGCGTTGGCGGTATTCGCGAACTACAACAAGTTCAACCAACCGAACCACTCGACTTTTCAATGGCTCTCGCGATGGTTGTAGGCTCTTTTGTCAGTGCAGGCACATTAACGGCAGATTTCGTACGCTTTGGCAAAAAGCCACGCAGCGCCGTGATGATCACCATGGTGGCATTTTTCATCGGAAACTCGTTAATGTTTATCTTTGGCGCGGCAGGTGCGTCGGTGACTGGTCAATCAGACATCTCTGAAGTGATGGTTGCGCAAGGTTTATTGATTCCTGCCATCATCGTACTTGGGTTAAACATTTGGACGACCAACGACAACGCGCTCTACGCATCAGGTCTTGGATTTTCCAACATCACAGGCTTACCAAGTAAATACATCTCGATGGCGAACGGTCTTGTTGGCACACTTTGCGCCCTCTGGCTCTACAATAACTTTGTTGGCTGGCTGACCTTCTTATCGTTGGCAATTCCACCAATTGGCGGCGTGATCATCGCTGACTTCTTCACGAACCGTAAACGCTACGCAAACTTTGAAGCCGCCCAGTTCCAAAGCGTAAACTGGGCTGGCATTATCGCTGTAGCGATTGGCGTTGGTGCGGGACACTTCCTTCCTGGCGTAGTACCGATTAACGCTGTACTTGGCGGCGCAATTAGCTTCCTAATTCTTAATCCTATTCTCAACAAAAAAGCACTGGCTACACAGCCAGCGTAAGGAACCATCATGACAACACTACTGATCAAAAACGTAACGCTAAAAGGACAAGAAGGTCTGCAGCAAATTTTGATTGAAGATGGTCAATTCAAGCGCATTGAAAGCAACGATGTGGAGCTTAATCACAACGGTGACACCATAGATGCTGAAGGCGGTATGGCGGTTGCGCCTTTCTGCGAGCCACACATTCACCTAGATACAACGCAAACCGCTGGCGAGCCAAGCTGGAACATCTCTGGCACATTGTTTGAGGGTATTGAACGTTGGGCTGAGCGCAAAGAAATGCTGTCGATTGAAGACGTGAAAGCGCGCGCAAAACAAACCTTAAAATGGCAGATAGCAAACGGCGTACAACACGTTCGTACTCACGTCGATGTTTCTGATCCAACGCTTATCGCTCTCAAAGCGATGCTAGAAGTACGTGAAGAGATGAAAGAATGGGTAGACATCCAAATCGTCGCCTTCCCGCAGGAAGGTATTCTCTCTTACCCAAATGGCAAAGAGCTGCTAGAAGAAGCCGTCAAATTGGGGGCGGACGTGATTGGCGCGATTCCACACTTTGAATTCACACGCGAATATGGCATTGAATCGCTGCACTACGTGTTCGAATTGGCGCAAAAATACGACCGTCTGATCGACGTACATTGTGATGAAATCGATGACGAGCAATCTCGCTTCGTTGAAACACTGGCAGCATTAGCGCACAAGTTTGATATGGGGAATAAAGTCACGGCAAGCCACACAACGGCAATGGGTTCCTACAACGGTGCGTATGCATCTCGCCTGTTCCGTTTATTACGCATGTCCGGTATCAACTTCGTGGCAAACCCATTGGTGAACATTCACTTACAAGGCCGCTTTGATGATTACCCAAAACGTCGCGGCGTAACACGAGTGAAAGAGATGCTAAATGCAAACATTAACGTTTGCTTTGGACACGATGACGTATTCGACCCATGGTATCCACTTGGTACAGCAAACATGCTACAAGTGCTGCACATGGGCCTGCATGTATGTCAGGTCATGGGTTACGAACAAATTAATCACTCACTCGATCTCATCAGCACCAACTCAGCGCGTACATTGAACATTCAAGACAAGTACGGAATTGAAGAAGGCAAACCAGGTAGCCTACTGATTCTTCCTGCTGAAAATGGCTTTGATGCAGTACGTCGCCAAGTACCTGTTCGTTACTCGGTTCGTCACGGTAAAGTCATTGCAGAAACACAACCTGCGACAACTCGTATTCATCTTGAACAATCAGAACAAGTGACGTTCAAGCGCTAAAGTTCTTAAAAAGACCAACCGAAACGAAAAGGGTCTGACTATTTAGTCAGACCCTTTTACTATTTTTTAGTACGTTGCGTTAATTGTCTTCGACAACTAATGATGTTTCTGATCATGGATGGACTATTACCCAGATAAACAACATGCCCTTCTTCATCAACGACCGCGGGTACCACTTTTAAGCCTTTCATATCTGCGCCATTTTCGACCAGTTTACGCTCTAGCTCATATAAATCCTGCATATCATCGACTCAGTTAACTCACCATTTGCGCGGAATCCTATCGCCCTGAAAGCAAAAATATCATGATCAAGATCACAAAAACCACACTAAACAACTATAAAAATGGAATTGAGATCACTCAAAAATGCAATCTATAGACCCAAGTTTTCTGTGCTACTGAGTCACATTTATAAAATTAATAACTCATAGAAACACTGATAACAATGTCTGTTTGAAATAGTCTTGTCTGGAGAGAAACCTTCGGAAAGTTCAGTCATTTCACTGCGTATTAACCTTTCAAATGGAATCAGTGACAGCGCTCTTAATCCCACTTCTTGACATCACTCAGGTATTCAACAATCTGGTGGCTAATTCTCAATTACACCATCGCACTTGGAAATTCTTCTTAGCGTTGGGCATACTTCTGGCTTCATTTTAGTTGTAGATATTAACCATGACGTCATTAAGCAAGTTAGAGCCGCTGTTTTTGGAATTTATGCAGCAAGAGATGCAAGTTGATGCGGCCCATGATATTGAACACGTAAAACGCGTGGTCAAAACAGCGAAACAGCTCTGCGACGAAGAAAATGCAGACATAGCCATTGTGTTACCTGCAGCCTATTTGCATGACTGTTTCACCTACCCGAAAGATCATCCAAATCGCAAGCAAAGCTCTGCAATTGCAGCCAAAAAAGCCATCGCGTATTTAGAGAGTATTCAATACCCTCAGCACTACCATGATGCCATCGCTCATGCGATAGAGGCGCACAGCTTTAGCGCCAACATCAGGCCAAACACGTTGGAAGCACAAATCGTCCAAGATGCTGATCGTCTGGACGCTTTAGGCGCCATTGGTGTTACGCGATGCATTCAAGTCAGCACTCATTTCAACGCTCAGCTTTACAACGATAACGACATGTTTGCTAAAGAGCGCGAACTCAACGACAAGCAATTCACCGTAGATCATTTCCAAACCAAGTTGTTTAAAATTGTCGACACCATGAACACGGAGTCTGCAAAACTTGAAGCCAATAAACGGAAAGCCTTTATGCAAACGTACCTGAAACAGTTGCACGATGAGGTGACCGCGTAAATGTCTGAAAGCTATACGTTAATTAAAGAGCTTAAACGCCAGCTAAAGTCAGCTGGGCTGCATTATGTCGATGTTGCACAACACCTTAATTTAAGTGAAGGAAGCGTCAAACGTTTACTCGCTGAAGGTCAGCACATTAGCCTTGAGCGCTTAGAACGAATTTGCCAATTGATTGGTTTAGAAATGGCGGAACTGTTTAAGCTCGCAGCTGCGCACAATAAAGGTTTAGAGTCGCTAACGTTAGAGCAAGAAAAGCAGCTGGTTGACGATAAAGCCCTGCTGCTCGTGGCGATCTGTGTTGTAAATGGCTATCAGTTTGAACAAATCGTTCAACAATATACCTTCAATGAGTTGGAACTGGTGCAAAAGCTTGCTCATTTGGATCGTCTGAACATCATCGACTTACAGCCAAATAACAAAATTCGTTTGCGTATATCTCCGACATTTAAGTGGCAGATGGGCGGCCCTATTCAACGGTTCTTCCAACAGCAAGTTCAAGACGCCTTTTTCCAAAGCTACTTTTCGGGTGAAGATGAACAGTTGTCCATGGCAACAGGATTGATGAGCGTACCAACCAACAAGAAGCTGCAACAGAAACTGCAAAAGATCATCGATGAGTTTTATCAGGCTTGCCAAAGTGATAGCTCTCTCGATATGGACGAAAAGCACGGCACCTCTCTGATTATTGCGATGCGTCGTTGGACGTTCCCTCTGTTTGAACCATGGGAAAGAAAACCTACACAGAAGTCTCGAAATTAGTAACTCAATAAACAAATGGAAATTAAAGTAACGCATTTAGTTACTTTTGGTGGCATGCAACGTCACTTGAAAGAGAAAGCTGGTTTAATCGTTCATTGAGCATAAAGTGCTCCCATCTCATTCGACTTTGTTTAATCGGAGCCAGCATGTTTTTCTCAAAACGCTTTTTTCCTTACTTTGTGACGCAGTGTCTTGGCGCACTCAATGACAACATCTACAAAAACGTTCTGTTATTGATGGTGACATACAGCCAAATTGATAACTTACCAATATCCGTTAATCTATTTGTTAATTTGGCGGCAGGCTTATTCATCCTACCTTTCTTTCTATTCTCTGCGCATGCTGGTGCTGTCGCTGACAGCATGGACAAAGCCAAATTAATCCGACGTCTAAAGCTCATCGAGCTGGCTATCATGTCTTGCGCAGCAACCGCTATTGCTACCCAAAGTGCTATGCTGATGCTGGTTCTGCTGTTTATGACAGGCACTCAATCGGCCTATTTTGGTCCCGTAAAATACGCCTTGCTACCACAAGCGCTCAAACCAAATGAGCTTGTTAAAGGAAATGCTTGGGTTGAAATGGGCACGTTCCTTTCGATTCTTATCGGTACGCTTAGCGCAGGCCTGCTGCTAGCCATTCCTAATGGTACCTTAATTGCTTCTTGTGTCGTGATTGCCTTGTCTTTGCTTGGGTTTATGAGCAGTGTGAATATTCCAACGATGCCTAGCCAATCGACTGACAAAGCGAAGTTTGAACCGATTTCTGGTTTAAAAAACACGTTAAAAGTGGCAAAAAAACAGAGAGGCATTTGGATGTCTATTCTAGCCATCAGTTGGTTTTGGTTCATGGGTGCGACTTACCTGACTCAATTCCCTAACTTTGCGCGTGAACATTTGTTTGCAGACAGCACTGTCGTTTCTTTACTGTTGGCATTATTTTCCATTGGTATCGCGACAGGCTCTTGGTTGTGTGAAAAGCTCTCTTTCAACCACGTTGAGCTTGGTATTTTGCCATTCGGTATCCTTGGTCTGACAGTCTTTGGCGTCGACTTGCTATGGGCAGTCCCAAGTTATCCATCACTTCCGGTGCACTTTTATGATGTGCAAAGCTTCGTTGCTGAATCCAAACATCTGCGCGTCATGATTGACCTGTTCCTTGTTGGTGTCAGTGGAGGTGTCTTTATTGTTCCTCTTTATGCGTTCATCCAATCGCGTTCAAACAAAGGGGAATGTGCACGTGCCATTGCTGCTAATAACATCATGAATGCGTTGTTTATGGTGGTGTCTGCTTTGGTTTCGATCGTTGTACTCAGCGTACTAGAGCTTTCTATTGTGGAACTGTTTGCCATGATGGCAATAGGTAACTTCTTCGTGGCAATCTATGTCTATCGTCAAGTACCGGAATTTACACAACGCTTTATCAGTTATTTACTCAGCCATTGTATGTATCGAGTGTCAGTAAAGGGGCGCCAACATATTCCTGAACAAGGTGCTGCGTTAATCGTGGCTAACCATGTTAGCTATGTCGATGCGTTGATTTTGATGGGAACCTCTACTCGCCCGGTTCGTTTTGTGATGGACAAATCTATCAGCGAACTGCCTGTTCTTAAATATGTTTTCCGTCATGCCGGTGTTATCCCGATCTGTTCTCCACGTAAGTGTGCCGACACTTACCGTCGAGCATTTGAACAGATTGAACAAGCGCTTAACGACGGTGAGGTTGTCTGTATCTTCCCTGAGGGTCGTTTAACGTCTAACGGTGAATTGGGTGAGTTTCGCCCTGGTGTGGAAAAAATCCTTGAACGTAATCCTGTTCCTGTCATCCCTATGGCACTAAAAGGGCTTTGGGGTTCTTTTTTCAGCCACAAAGGCGGACATGCTCTCACAAAACGACCGACTCGTTTTTGGTCAAAAGTGGATGTTGTTATCGGTGAAGTGTTAAGCCCAGCTTCTTTAAATCGTCATCAATTGCAACAACAAGTACAGGATTTACTGGGCTGATACGCTTGCTATACCGATCAAACTTTGCAGCAAAACGTAAATATGCACTACAAAGCACAAGTAGTTCCTTGTTAATTAGAGTAGGATACCTACAACGTCATAAATCTAGGAGGTATTATGAAAATCATCATCTTACATGGTCTTTATATGCATGGGCTGGTCATGCAGCCTCTTAGCCAAAAGCTGCGAAAGCTCGGATACGAAACGCAAGTGATCAGCTATAACACTGTTGCTATCGATGAGTCTTCACTGTTTGATTCTATTGACCATTCGCTTAATCCACTGACCGCAAACGTACTCGTGGGGCACAGCTTGGGAGGCTTGATGATTAAGCGCTATCTCGCCAACAGAAAGCCAACCACCAGTTTAATCTCTCATGTTGTCGCTATCGGTTCGCCTCTTAAAGGCGCGTCCATAGTAGGTCGGATTCAAGATCTCGGGTTGGGTGCAATTTTAGGCAATTCGCCACACCACGGATTAAACAAACATGATGATGCGTGGGCTTTTCCGCAAAAACTCGGCAGTATCGCAGGAACAGTGCCGATTGGTGCCCGCCCATTGTTGATCCGTAATGACAACACCATGTCGGACGGTACGGTTACCGTAGAAGAGACAAGACTGGACGGTATGCAAGATCATATCGAAGTGAAGCAAACGCATACGAGTCTGATTTACAACACCTTCGTGCCGCAGCAGATTGATCACTTTATTCGCACAGATTATTTCCGTCGATAGCACACTTTTCCATCATACAGATGGAATCGACTTTCCAAGCTATTCAGTTCGCAGTACTATCCTAGCTCCACTTCCTCACAACTTGAATGAAGTGGCACATTTTTAATTGTTCTCAGGGCGGGGCGAAATTCCCCACCGGCGGTATACTTTTTCAAGTGAGCCCGCGAGCGCTCGATTCGTCGAGGTCAGCAGATCTGGTGAGATGCCAGAGCCGACGGTTATAGTCCGGATGAAAGAGAATAAGAATACACCAGTATCGCGAGTAAGATCGCGTTGAATGCTGGTGCGCTTCTTTTTGATCGTATTTTACGACGATCTCTCATACCGCCCTGATTCTGGTGATATTTAGGAGTTAACCATGAATCAGTCATCACTACTTGCCGAATTCGGCGACCCAATTACTCGCGTTGAAAACGCACTTATCGCTCTAAAAGAAGGCCGTGGTGTACTTCTTCTTGATGATGAAGATCGCGAAAACGAAGGCGATATCATTTATTCAGTCGAGCACCTCACCAACGAGCAAATGGCGTTGATGATCCGCGAATGTAGCGGCATCGTTTGTTTATGTTTAACAGACGCTCAAGCAGACAAACTGGAACTGCCTCCAATGGTGGTAAACAACAACAGCGCGAACCAAACTGCATTTACGGTTTCTATTGAAGCGAAAGTTGGCGTAACAACGGGGGTTTCAGCAGCAGATCGCGTGACGACCATTAAAACGGCGGCAAACCCGCATGCGAAACCTGAAGATCTTGCTCGCCCGGGTCACGTATTCCCTCTTCGTGCACGTCCAGGTGGTGTAATGACTCGTCGTGGTCATACGGAAGGTACGATTGATCTGATGCAAATGGCAGGGCTTAAACCTGCTGGCGTACTGTGTGAAGTGACCAATCCAGATGGTACGATGGCAAAAGCACCAGAGATCGTTGCATTTGGTCGCCTGCACAACATGCCAGTACTGACTATCGAAGACATGGTCGCGTACCGTAATCAGTTCGATTTGAAGCTGGCATAAAAATTCAAAGCATATTAAAAAGCCGCGCATTTGTGCGGCTTTTTTTGATCGATACCCTTTACGTTTGAGTAGTTATACTTACTTCAAAACAAAAGGAACGATATCATGAAAGGATTACTGAAACTCGCCGCGTACCTTGGCTTTATCTCCATGAGTTCGTTTGCTCTTGCGTCTGAGTGCCCCGACATTCTGCAAGGCAAGCAGCGAATGTTAAATTCAACAGAAGAAATTGAGCTTTGTGAAGTATTCAAAGGGAAAACATTGCTCGTCGTAAACACTGCCAGCCAATGCGGTTTTACACCTCAATATGAGCAACTAGAAACGCTATACCAAACTTACAAAGATAAAAACTTCGCAGTCATCGGTTTTCCCAGTAACGATTTTCGACAAGACAAAGGAAGCGAAGAAAATACCGCAAAGATCTGCTATCTCGACTACGGCGTGACGTTTCCTATGATGGCTCGAAGCTCTGTATTGGGCAACGATGCCAACCCTGTCTTTTCTGAAATCAGCACTCAAGCCGGTGTGACACCGAAGTGGAACTTTTACAAGTTTCTCATCAGTAAAGAAGGCAAAGTCATCGCCACATTTCCAAGCTCAACCTCTCCGACGAGTACTACGCTTACTAATATGATTGAGCAACAACTGTAGGAGTGCAGTTATGGTCACGACACGTTTAACCATGTTACGCCTTGGGTACTTGGGCTTAGTGCCTTTTCTGTTCAGCTTGCTGCTTATCGTGTCTGACACCACCTTGTTTAACCTAAGCGGCCAACAATTTTTTATTGCCTACAGCGCCGTTATCTTGAGCTTTCTATCGGGAGTGCTCTGGGGAAATGGTATCGACCATTACTACCACCGCTTGAGCCGTAATATCCTAGTTCTCAGTAATTTGTTTGTTTTGCTTGCGTGGGGTGCCTTGTTACAAGGGAATACACATTACATCGCGGCAATATTGTTGCTCGCAACCGGATACGCTGCCGTTTGGTATGCAGAAAAGCTGATACGGAATGTCGAACTGGAAGTTGATCCCAAAGGCTATCAAGGCATGAGGAATAAGCTCACCTGCGGCGTCATTTTGATGCATGGATTGGTTTTGATTGCATAATCTGGTCTGTCCAGTACTCAGATCACAAAACCAATCAACCCATATAAAACATTGTTCATTTCGTGAATACACATACATTTTGAACACCGTTTTGTTTTAAAGTAGCGCAAACCTACATATATATGTCCGTAAACATTCACAAAGGATATGAATATGTTTTTCCGCAAACTACTGTTTAGTACTGCAATTATCAATGCGACTTCTGGCTGCGTTTCTTATCAAGCGCAACAAGCTGCCACTCAAACAGTAAACAACACGGGCATTGTTCTCACCAATGTGGTGAAAAACACCATCGCACAACCGTGCAATGTCGCTATCACCGTTGCTAGCTTGTTTTATCCGCACGCGATATTCATGACTAGCGTACCAACTCAAGCTTGTACAACCGTACTGAGATAACGAATTCAAAAAAAATGGCGACCACTTGGCCGCCATTTTTCATTTCTTTTAATTTATAGCGTTAGCAGATAGTTCACCAATTCGCTGTACTCGGCATAGCTACGGACTTCATTAGGAATAACGATGTACTTGTTATTCACAACGACGCCAGGAACGCCTGTCAGAGTGCTCTCTTTGAACTGCTTATCGAAACGCTTTTGCATCGAACTAACCGCAAAGCTGTTGTACGCCGCGTCAAATTTGTTGCCATCGACACCGTTGTCCGTGAAGACTTTCTTTAACTCGTCTTCGTTTTTCGGTGCTTGGCGCTTTTGATGAATTTGCGCGAACATCGCAGGCACCATTTTATCTTCAACACCTAGCGATACCATGGCTGCGTAAGATTTTGCCATTGGCACTGCCATGTCTGCGCCCATAAACGCCACGTGCACTTTTTCAAAGCGTGCTTCTTTTGGCAAAGCCGGTTTTAAGTTTTCAATCACAGATTCAAACTTATAACAGTGTGGGCAGTAAAACGAAAAAAACTCTGTAACGGTTGGTTTAGTCGCTTTCTCAACGTCTAACACTTTGTAGTGTTTACCTTCTTCAAATTGAGCAGCGTGAGCGCTGAAAGCCAGTAAAAGTGTGCTGCATAGTGCAAGTAATTTCTTCATTGTTTGTTTTCCTTCGGGCACAACAGTGCCGTTTAAAATATAGCTAAGAGCCAGCTAGTGCTGGAGATAAATAAAGAAGAAATCAAACAATCGGAGGTCGGTAAGGCTTATAAACCACAACCACGGCTTTTTCAGTAGGAGGCTTATCAATAAGCGCCAAGCTGTAAGGCAGTAGCATCAAGCCATTTTGCGACAAAGTCGTGGGAATTTTCACAATGCAAGAAGAGCTGCAACTGGTGTGCGACTTTTGCCCTTTTTCCATCATGTGTTCTTTGTGGTGCGGCTCAACACAATCTGTATTTACGCCGAGTTTTTCTTGAAGTGCAGTTTGCTGCATGGGAAAGCTTTGTGCTTCTATTGATGCTGTCGATGCTTGAACGCTCGATGAAACACTGGTTAGCAGCATAGCCACCAAACAAACCAGAGTAGTCATCAATGTACGATTCAACTTCAACATATCAATTTCTTCACAACACACTGATTTTCATCATACAGAAAGATCATATTCATACAAGTTTGAAGCACGAAGAGTACACGGTTATTTCACGAGCTATACCAGCATGAATCCGATAACGCTTGAAATACTTATGAAACACGAGTAATAGTTAGAGCAGTTTTTGTACTAACAAGGAAAGATTCATGCTTAAAAAGAGATTTTTCAAAACTAAAGATGAAGTTGAAGTCACTTTTGAACTCGATAAAAACCAATGGGAATCCATTAAAATCGCTGGAGATTTTAATGACTGGCAACCAGAGCCAATGAAACTGGTGAAAAAAAGCGGCCAATTTAAGTTCAAAACACGTCTACCCAAAGAGCAACACATCCAATTTCGTTATCTCCTCGATGAAGTTGAATGGGAGAATGATCCTCAAGCAGATGCTTACGTTCCAAATGGCTTTGGTAGCGACAACAGCGTTGTTTTCACCGTTGAATAAGTGGTAACTTTGATGGGTTGATTAGTGCGGATTTCACCGTAGTAACAGCGCATTATTCTCACTTAAGGCGCACGAGTTGCGCCTTTTTCCTACCAATAAGACAAACTCAAGCAGCAATTATTGTTGCTAATGAACAACAGTGTTTTACCTAAAGTGATATATATCAACAAAAGTTATTTCCTTAGTATGAGTTCATCGCAGCAGACCGCTGCTTTCAACGAAAACTGAGGAAGTAACAAATGAAAAAACTGGTTGTTATTACTGGTGCAAGTTCAGGTATTGGTGAAGCTATCGCACGTCGTTTTAGTGAAGAAGGCCACCCTCTCCTTCTTGTGGCTCGTCGCGTAGAACGTTTAGAAGCACTCAATTTACCAAACACCTTATGTGAAAAAGTCGATGTCACTGACCAAGCGAGTTTGATAACAGCGATTGAAAAAGCAGAAGCTCAATTTGGTCCAGCTGACGTGCTAGTCAACAATGCGGGTGTAATGTTGCTTGGTCAGATCGACACGCAGGACGCCGCTGAATGGAAGCGTATGTTCGACGTTAACGTGCTTGGTTTGCTTAATGGTATGCACTCCGTACTTGCATCAATGAAAGCGCGCAATAGTGGCACAATAATCAACATCAGCTCTATTGCAGGTAAAAAGACGTTCCCTGACCACGCTGCATATTGTGGGACTAAGTTCGCAGTTCATGCAATTTCAGAAAATGTGCGCGAAGAAGTGGCCGCATCAAATGTGCGTGTTACGACTATTGCACCGGGCGCAGTAGAGACGGAACTGCTTTCTCACACCACTTCACAAGACATTAAAGATGGATACGATGCTTGGAAAGTGGATATGGGTGGTGTACTCGCCGCAGACGATGTCGCGCGTGCAGTAATGTTCGCTTACCAACAACCACAAAATGTCTGTATCCGAGAAATTGCGCTCGCGCCGACCAAGCAGCAACCATAATCTGGTGACAACTTAATTTCCCATATACTAAGCAAACGATTTGTTCTATATCAAAACGTTTGCTTTTTTTATATTATTAACTCATCGGATAACCTTATTCTTTACAAGCTTTATTTGAAATAACTCGCAAATTTGTTTAACTTTCAGTGATATCAAATACAGCACACATCACTTACATGAACGAACAAGAAATCAAGCCATCCCTTATCATTGTCGAAGACGATCCAAAACTACAAGATATGCTCGGTGAGTACTTTGTAGAACAAGGCTTCGACGTCCGCTGTATTGATAACGGCACCGACGCGCCGAACGCTATTTTAGACACTCAACCCGATTTGGTTTTGTTAGATTTGATGCTGCCGGGCCAAGACGGTTTGAGCGTTTGTCGTCAAATCCGCGAATGTTACAAAGGCAAAGTTCTGATGCTTACCGCAAGCGATGATGATTTTGATCACGTCGCTGCGCTTGAAATTGGTGCCGATGACTTTGTCACGAAACCTATCAAACCGCGCGTGTTACTTGCTCGTATCCGTATGTTATTGCGCAGGAAAGAAAGCACCGCTCCAGCGCCAGAAAACGGCTTACAAATTGGCGTGTTGTGTTTAAACCGACTACGTAAATCTTGTACTATGAACCAACAGCCTGTCGCATTAACCGACGGTGAGTTTGACTTGCTGTGGGTACTCGCCACTCATGCCGAGAAAACCTTGTCGCGTGAATGGCTCACCAAAACGTTACGCGGGATTGAGTACGACGGTACAGATAGAACCATTGACAACCGCATCGTAACACTTAGAAAGAAATTGGGTGACGCGTCTTGCTCACCTCAAAAAATCATTACGGTACGCGGCAAAGGCTACCTACTAATGCCGGATGCATGGAACGCATAAATGAGAAGGATATATCTAGAGAGCTTTTTAGGTCTGATCATTCTTTTTCTCGCCAGTCTGAAAGGTTATGAGCTCATCGTGTATGAGCTCAATACTGATTATGACTACCTACTTCAAGAACACAGTTCGCAAGCTTTCTACGATTTACTCTCTCCTATCTATAAAGAAAAAGGGCTTGAATACACCAAAAGCGAGCTAGAAAAGTTTGCCACGGCAAGCCATCGATTGTTGCAACCTTACACCATGGATGAGCTCCCACCCGAGGTGAAGGAAGTGTTCGATGAAGATCCTACCGCTAACATCGCCTTTGATGATGAACGGGATTTTTGGTTTCGCTTCGACGAGAGCACTCCCTTTTTCAAAATTAGCGATAACCCGAATAGTCCTATCATTCAAGCCGTCAATTTCGACGACAACATGGTGTGGATATTCTTCATCGCTGGTTTCGCGCTTTACTGTGTTTTGCTGATCTGGTTTTTAAGCCGCAGAATTCGTGAACTAGAAAGAGTCACCGTCGAATTTGCGTCTGGTAATTTCAAAGCACGCGCAAGCACGGCCAGCGCCAAATCGGTTGGCACATTGAACAAAAGCTTCAATAACATGGCCGATAAAGTCTCTCGACTCATTACCAGCAATAAAATGCTCACCAATGCGGTTGCTCACGAGCTACGCACACCAATTTTTCGCTTGCAATGGCAGGCTGATTTACTCGCCGACTCCTCTCTAAATGAACAACAGACAAAGTACGTCAATAGCATCGTTGAAGACATTGATGAGATGGAAGAAATGGTCGAAGAACTCCTTTACTACGCGAAAATGGAACGCCCAGAAACAGAGCTTCGGACCGAAAGTCTTGAGCTGAACTCCCTACTTTTTGAACTAAAAGACAAATGGCAGCAAGAGACGCCATTGCCAATCACCGTTAAAGATACGGATTGCAAAGAAGCCCAAATTAAGACCGACCCCAAACTGCTCAAGCGCGCGTTAGACAACCTACTTCGCAATGCCATGCGTTATGCCGACAACCAAATCATGTTAGAAGTGACCGAAGATGACGAACACTGCATGATCAGCATTCATGACGATGGAAACGGTATTGATGAAAAAGACTGGCCTCACCTGTTTGAGGCATTTTACAGCGCCGACAAATCTCGTAATAAAAGCACCAGCGGCTTTGGTTTAGGACTTGCCATTGTAAGACAAATTATGGAATTGCAACGCGGCGATGTTTCTATTTCACACAGTCCTCTTGGTGGCGCCTGCTTCACCGTATCTCTGCCTAAATAACGGGCGAACAACGATAAAAGTTAAAGCGCAGTTCGCTTAGTTTCTGCGCTATCTTCTTCCTCATCCGCCCTTATTACATAAGACGACATTTCGATACAATCCATAGACAGAGACAAGTAATAAAACAGTGTACATTTAATCCATCAATTCACAGAGATAATGGATTCACCCCATGTATAAACCACTTTTACTCGTTGTCCTTTCTTCCTCACTTGCAGCATGTGCATACAACCAAAAGCCTGTTGTAGACATGACGAATGTTGACCAAGCGCAATACGAACAAGATTTTGCCTACTGCCAAGGTTACGCAGAAAAAGTCGACAAAACAGAGGCCGCTAAATCTGACGCAACCAATGGTGCAATGACTGGCGCATTAATCGGTGCCGCGGCAGGTGCTCTTGAAGATGGCATTGGCGGTGCAGCAGTTGGCGCAGTAGCTGGCAGTGCAGTCGGTGCTGGTGCAGGCGCTTTAGGTGGCGCGAATGATTCCACCAAAACACAAGCTCTCGTGCTACGCAAATGCCTACAAAATAAAGGTTACACCGTTTACGACCTTGATTAAGCATTAGTCTAAACCACACAACCAAAGTACTTACTCATCAAATCAAACGTGACGTTTTTTGCTTGCCCCCATATTCACAAATGTTTCACGTCTAACCGATTAGTCTCAGATCGCAATTTGGTGCATTTCGGTACTAACACACATCAATCAACCAATAATAAGAATTAAGGCCCAATTTTGAAGCCAGGTAAAACAGGAATTCGCCGAGTCATGGATGCGACCGGTTACTCAATTAAAGGACTAAAAGCCGCGTGGACTCATGAAGCCGCTTTCAGACAAGAACTCGTACTGACTTTGGTTCTTTCTATCAGCGCATTTTTTCTGCCAGTTACCACGCTTGAACGTGTATTGATGATCAGCAGTCTATTGCTGATTTTAATCGTCGAACTTATTAATTCCGCCGTAGAAGCGGTTGTCGACCGTGTCAGCGATGACTGGCATGAACTCAGTGGTCGAGCCAAAGACATTGGCTCTGCAGCAGTATTTGTTGCGCTATTTCTTGCCCTATTTGTTTGGGCGTCGTTCTTGCTTTAGTTTTATTCAAGAAAGTAACTTATGAAGACTATTGATTCTCCAAAGAAAGGTATCCCATACGTTGCCTTTACTGTTCTACTCGCGCTGTATTTCGCTCTCGTGGTGAACATCCCAATCTATAAAGAACTCATTGGGATTTTCTCTAAGTTAGACGAAGTCAAAATCGGTTTCATTATAACTATTCCGATTTTCTTTTTTGCCGCGCTTAATTTCTTATTCAACCTATTTAGCTGGCCATGGGTTGGAAAGCCGTTCTTTATCTTGCTGCTAGTGGTCTCTAGCTTAGTAAGCTACGCAGGCTATAACTACGGAACGCTGTTTGACTCTGGGATGATCGCCAACATCGTCGAGACCGACTCGAGTGAAGCAAGCTCTTATCTCAGCACGTATTCGGTCGTTTGGACGACGTTAATGGGTGTGATTCCTGCCCTGATTGTGTTCAAAGTAAAGCTGCAACCACAACGCGGACAATGGCTACGCTTTGTGCTTACAAAACTGGTCGCGATGCTCGCTTCGTTAGCAGTTATTGCCGTGATTGCGGGGTTGTACTATCAAGATTACGCATCTGTGGGTCGCAATAACAGCTACCTGAAAAAAATGATCATCCCAACGCAATATGTCTACAGCGCGACAAGTTACGTAAAAGAAAATTACTTAACTACGCCACAGCCATATCGTGAAATCGGTACTGATGCACAGCAATCTCCGACCGCTTTACAGCAAGCGCAGGACAAACCGACGTTACTCGTTTTTGTAGTAGGTGAAACCGCACGTACTCAAAACTATCAACTGAATGGTTACGAGCGTGAAACTAACCCCTACACTAGCCAATTAGATGTGATTTCTTTTAAAGATGTAGCGTCATGCGGCACTGCGACAGCAGTATCTGTACCATGCATGTTTTCTCAGTTAACGCGCAATCAATTTGACCGTAAACAAGCTGATAACCAAGACAACGCGTTAGATATCATGCAACGTGCAGGTATCGACCTACTGTGGAAAGAAAACGACGGTGGCGATAAAGAAGTCGCGCATAAGATCAAAAAAATCGAAGTAGACAGAAAGCAACAAAACGCACTGTGCAACGGTCAAACTTGTTACGACATGGCACTACTGAGTGACTTTGACCAAGAAGTGTCGAACATGAACGGTAACCGAGTTGTAGCCATGCATCTTATTGGCAGCCATGGCCCAACTTACTTCCAACGTTACCCGAAAGAGAAAGCATTTTTCCAACCGGATTGCCCACGTGCAGACATTGAAAACTGTAGCGTCGAAGAGATCGTAAATACCTACGACAATACCATTCGTTACACAGACTTTGTCTTGGAACAAACCATCAACAAACTTAAGACGTTAGAAGACAAATACAACACTGCGTTGATTTATGTTTCTGACCACGGTGAATCGCTTGGTGAAAGCGGCATGTTCTTACATGGCATGCCTTACGGACTTGCTCCGGATTTCCAAAAACGAGTACCGCTTATCATGTGGATGTCGCCAAGCTTTAAGCAAGCAAAACACATCAACACGGATTGCTTGTCCAAAGAAGCACAAAATGCAGGTAAGTACTCGCATGACAATGTGTTCCACTCTTTGCTTGGTATTATGGACGTAAAAACCCAAGCCTACGACGGCCAGTTAGATATCTTCAAAACCTGTCGAACCGTATCCTAAGTAGTTAGAAAAAGCCTGATTCAAAATGTGAGTCAGGCTTTTTTATGACAAGCCGTTTCTACCAACCTCTTTTTCGCTCGTTATAATCAACGCCTAATGAAATCGAAACAGAGCGAACAACATGAAAATCGGTATTATTGGCTTAGGCGATATTGCGCAAAAGGCTTACCTTCCTGTCATTACTCAACTTCCTAATGTTGAGCTGGTCTTTTGTACCCGAGACGCCGAAGCCCTCTCTTCACTAACTCAGCAATATCGCATTAAGGAAAGCTGTCAGGACTACCGACAGCTTCCTGCGTTTGGTGTAGATGCGGTGATGATTCATGCCGCAACTCATGTTCACTTTCAAATCGCTGAATATTTTCTAAAACAAAGCATTCCTACTTTTGTCGACAAACCTCTGGCGGACAGTGCCCAACAGGTAGAGCAACTCTATGAGATTGCAGCTATCGCCAATCAACCACTTTATGTTGGCTTTAATCGCCGACACATTCCGCTCTACAACGACTATTTGCCAAACGTACAAAAAGGCGATGTCGCTAATTTGAAGTCACTGCGTTGGGAGAAAAATCGCCACAATCTGCCGGGAGAATTCCGAACGTTCATCTTTGACGATTTTATTCACGCGCTAGACAGCGTAAATGTTGTAGCAAAAGCCGATTTGCAAGACGTTTACATCACTCACCAATTTGACGGCCAACAACTCGCGCGTCTGGATGTGCAATGGCAACATGGTGATACCCTACTACACGCTTCAATGAATCGTCATTTTGGCATCACAAACGAACGCGTTCAGGCATGTTATGCCAACCAAGCATTTGAGTTTGATTCGTTTGTGGAAGGTAAATTGTGGCAGGACAATCAAGAACGTAAGTTGAACTTAAAAGATTGGACACCAATGCTCACGAGTAAAGGTTTTCACGCTATGCTATTCGATTGGTTTAAGGTTGTTGAATCAGGCAAGCTGGCTACAAGCACAGTGCAACGCAACATAGCGAGCCACCAGCTTGCAGAGCAGATCTGTCAACGCATAGAACAAGCCGTGCATTGCAATTAATCCCTAGAACCAATCTATGCATGAAACGCATACATTAGTTCATTTTTTGTCATTTGTTTCATTGACTAATCGTCACTAAACTTCGCGCTCATTTTTCTACATGAGCGCACAATGCATGCTTTTTTCTCAATCCATTTTCGCTCAGGTGTTGAGAATGTCCATCATGTTGGGGCTATCTCTAATCATCGTCCATAACTCTCCGAAGTTGCTGGAAATATTAGCAGAACAAGCCATCAACAGCGGTTGTCACCAAACAACGGGAGACAACGAACACCATGATCATTCTCATCACCACTATCATTAATAAGAGCAAACTATGAGTATTTTCCGATTTCCAGTTCTTGTTTGGCTTGGAATAGGGATTTTGATTATTTGTCTAGGGATCAGACAATCTTTCGGTATTTTTATGATGCCAATTTCACACTACTTTCAGACCGGGCGCGAGTTCTTTAGCTTTGCTATTGCCTTGCAAAACTTGTTGTTTGGCGTATTCCAACCTTTTGTCGGCATGGCGTCAGACCGTTGGGGCGCGAAGCGTATTATCATTTTAGGTGCCTTTTCTTACGCTTTAGGTCTTTACCTTACTTCTATCGCCATTGAGCCAACCATGATGTATCTATCACTTGGCATTTTGGTCGGTTTTGGTTTGAGCGCAACCAGCTACGTCATTGTGTTAGGGGCAGTAGCAAAGGTTGTCCCTGCACAACATGCAGCTAAAGCATTTGGTTTAACTACCGCTGCGGGATCGTTCGGTATGTTCGCCATGATCCCTGGATCACAAGTGCTTTTGAGTGATTTTGGCTGGCAAGGCGCACTTCAAGCATTCGCTGTACTGTGTAGCTTTATGGTGATGTTTGCTCTGTTCATGAGAACTGCTAAGCCACAAGCCGGTACCTCTGCAAATGTTCAGGAAGACACACAAACCCTAAAAGAAGCATTAAAAGAAGCTTTCTCTCACAGAGGTTATTGGCTGATCCACGCAGGTTTCTTTGTGTGCGGCTTTCACGTGATGTTTATTGCAACTCACTTACCAAGTTATCTGGCAGATAAAGATTTACCAGCCTCAACCGCCGCAATGGCACTGGCGTATGTTGGCATCTTCAACATTTTTGGTTCGTACTTCTGGGGGGTTATGGCGGACCGCTTCAATAAACGCCATGTTATGTCTGCGCTGTATTTAATCCGCACGGTAGTGATTGGTGCTTTTGTGACTCTACCTGTCACCGAGCACACCGCAGTCATCTTTGGTGGTGCAATCGGCTTCTGTTGGTTAGGCACCGTACCTCTCACGTCTGGATTAGTCCGCCAGATTTTTGGGGCCCGTTACCTATCAACGCTTTACGGCTTGGTATTCTTTACTCACCAAGTAGGAAGCTTCTTGGGAGCTTGGGTCGGTGGTCGCATCTACGATTACTACGGTTCATACGATCCAATCTGGTGGTCAACCGTCGTTCTGGCACTCCTCGCCGCTTTGATTCACTTACCGATCAATGACAAGCCAGTATCGCGCTTGAATTTGGCAACCGCCTAGCCAGAAAGGCTCTTAACGTCTAACGTTGAGAGCCTTTTTTTCAGCAGCCCAATGATCTCCGCTTTCCTTTATCAAATGAGTATTCTCATCAATGATTTCTTATTTAAGATAAAGCACACCCATTCATCCTCTGTTAAGATTTGTGTGACATACTTTGTAGAAAGTTATAAATCAAAAAGGGTTTTAGATGAGAACACTTGGCAACATCATCTGGTTTTTATTCGGTGGCATATTCATGGGATTGCTGTGGTGGCTATTCGGTATTCTTGCGTTCATCAGCATCATCGGGATTCCGTGGGGGCGAGCTTGTTTCGTCATGGGTAACTTTTCGTTTTTCCCATTCGGCAAAGAAGCCATTTCGCGTGATGAACTAACCAATGAAATGGATATTGGCACGAGTCCGCTAGGCGTCATCGGCAACGTACTTTGGTTTGTGTTTGCAGGTTTGTGGCTGGCAATCGGTCATATCCTATCCGCCGCAGCGTGTTTCGTTACCATTATTGGTATTCCGTTTGCACTTCAACACCTGAAACTGGCCGTAATTTCCCTCGCGCCTATCGGTAAAACTGTTGTAACGTCAGAAGAAGCGGCAATCGCTCGTTACAACATTAATCGTTAAGGTTATGTATCCTCTGAGCTTTCGGGCTCAGAGGGCAACGCCTGTTAAAAGTAAGCCTATTATTGCTACAGCGTATTCGATAATGGTTGATTGTATGCTCATACCGTCACCTTTAGGTTTATATCTTACCTAGCTCTGCACTGCTTCCAATTTATCCTTTATAATCAATTACCTTTATTGCCCATCACTTGAGTTATTCAACGCTTCAACTACAAACATCTCAACTCAACTTCCCTCTTACAAATTTTTAAAGCCGAACTATAAGCGTAGCCAAAAGTAATCGACTTTGAGGAGAGATCTACGCGGTAAACGGAAGAATATTGGTCAGGAATCTTACTTTTTCAGGCCCAAGAACAACTTATGGTCGTATCTTTTTTTAACTACAAAATGTGCACATCAAAAGGCAAAGAACACTAAGGATTGAATAAATCAACAAACATTGATTGTGACGTAGACTAATTTATTTTGTTTGTCCTCTTCCCCTACCACCCCATATCATCCCCACCATAAACGCTCTTTGATATTTTTATTTGTAGTTCTGCCACCGACGTAAAAGTACGCCTTTTCATCCCACAATTTTGCTTTTACAACCGACCAGAACGTTCTGAGTCATTCAATGACTCAGCATCTATTCATGCAGGAATATATCGTGGATAAATATCAAGCGGCTTACGCAAAGCGTCTCTCAAAACTAAAAAGTGATAACAATTCACCTAAGGCAATAGCTCGCCTTTGCGCTTGGGATTCGTTTTTTAACCAAGAGTTTGAACTTCAAGATCTTGAATATCAGATGGCCGATGCTGCGCGTCAGCGTTACGAGCAATCCAATGTAAAAAACGACATTTCGTTTAAAGCCTTCAAACGCGCCTTCTACAACGAATCCATCGAGATCTATAACTTGACCGATGGCGCAGCCATTCAAAAAGTCTTTACGCCATTAATTATGCTTGCCACCGCTTGGATTGTGTTTGTGTGCTCTGTTTCGAACTAAGCACGCAAATACACTCCAAGAGGGATGAGAATCATCATGCCTAAGATAACGTTACTTCTGCTGGCCACTACAATCGGTATTGGCATTACCGGCGCTGCATTTTGTGTTGGTGTGACTTACGCATTTACTCAGTTACCGTTAGAAAGCTGGTTTCTAAACCCATAAATACAAAAAAGCAGAACTCGATGGGAGTTCTGCTTTTCATTGTTTATTTGGCCGTAACTCGGATGAAACCTAGAATTCCCGGTTCATTTTTTCCAAACACGATAGAAAGGTTGATTGCTGCTCTGGCTCAATGTGACGAGTAAGATCACGCACAAGATCAAGGTGCAACTGGTTATGATGACGATGAATTTTCTCACCTTCTGATGTGAGCCTCACAACGATAGCACGGCGATCTTCCGGATGAGGGCAACGTTCTATCAAGTTCGCATTCACTAACTTTTCGATTTGTACCGTTAACGTTCCGGTCGTGATGCCTAACTTTTCCGCCAATTCTTTCATGCGCAGCGCACCATGGCCGCCCAGAACTTCAATGGTATGAACTTGGGCCAAAGAGTAGCCGGTTTCTTTTACGACTGACTGTTCCCAAGAAGACATCTTGTCATAGAACTCGGTCAGCATTTGATTCAACTTTTCTAGTTCGCTCATCATCAGCTATTTTGTAACTCTAGAGTAAGGTGATGAATCTTATCAAACTTACTCAATAATTGCTTAAATTCACTCAACGTTTTATCACTGCGATTATGTAACACAATCGCAGCCGAGTAATGATGTCCGCTCACCTTCCAAACATGCAGATCCAGCACGTCTGCGTATGGCTGAAGCGTCTCTCTGATTGCCTGTAGGTACTCGTGATTAATGTTCTCATCTAATAAGACTGGTGCAGTTTGCTTCATCAAGCCGAGAGTCCACTTACCAATCACCAAAGCACCAACGATCCCCATAATGGCATCTAACCAAATCCATCCGTAAAACTTACCGATAATAAGTGCGACGATCGCCAACAGTGACGTTAAGGTATCTGCCAAGACATGAAAATACGCGGCGGCAAGATTGTGGTCGTGGTGCTCGTGCGAGTGTCCATGCGATTGGTCATGATCGTGTGAGTGGTCATGATGATGGTGATCATGCAGTAGCAACATACTTGCTAAGTTAACCACCAAACCAATCACTGCGACCATAATCGCTTCGTTGAATTGAATACTCTCAGGGTTAAACAAACGGTGAACGGATTCCACCATCATCATTAGCGCCACCATGCCCAAAGCAATCGCACTCGTAAAACCACCTAAAACACTGACCTTCCCGGTACCAAACGAAAAACGCTCATTGTTCGCATTTTGCTTAGCATAGCGATAAGCGAACAAGGTGATGCAAAATGCCGCTGCATGAGTGCCCATGTGCCATCCATCGGCGAGTAAGGCCATAGAGCCAAAAAGCGTGCCCGCAGCAATCTCAACCACCATAGTGACAAGCGTCAGAATGAGAACATAAAAAGTTCGCTTTTCACCTTTATGGTTATGAGAAACAAAATCGTGCGTGTGTTGTGCTATTGCCATAGATAAATCATATCCCTATTGCTTAGTTTGTTTGATAATCAAAATATTTGATTTAAATTTAGTTTGACCATCAAACAAAGTCAACATAGAAAACTAAGAAAGGCGTTCATCACTGCACTCAAGATTGGCCAATCTGATGCCTCCCCGCATGAACATATGCGGCCTTGTTTGGGAATCAGCCGCTTATACGTTAAGCTGCCGTTACTCAACTAAAAGATAGAAAGCGGATAAGCAGATGGAACATGTAGGTTCTCGTGCACTGATTGTTGAAGGCGGCGCAATGCGAGGGGTATTTTCTTGCGGAATACTCGACCATTTTTTAGCTGCGGACTTTTCTCCCTTCGACAGCTTTTGGGGTGTATCGGCTGGCGCAAGTAATCTTGCCGCTTATTTGGCAAAAATGCCGGGCAGAAACCTAAAAATCTATCTCGATTACAGCCTAAGAAATGAGTTCATCACCCCCAGCCAGCTCATACGCGGTGGTGATGTCATGGATTTAGATTGGATGTGGCAAGTGACACTTGAAGAGTTAGGCATTGATAAAGAAGTGCTCGCTGCTGATCCGCGTCCTTTTTTCCTTGTCGTCACTCGTCAAGATACTGGACAAGCAGAATACCTCACTCCGGACGTCGATATGTTAGCGGAGACCATGAAGGCCAGCAGCGCCCTGCCCGTACTCTATCGTAATGGCGTGCTCCTTAATGACACTCGATATGTGGATGGAGGCGTTGCAGATGCCCTGCCAATTGCCGAAGCCATCAAGAGAGGAGCGACGAAAATCATGGTCCTGCGCAGCCAGATCGCCAGTTACCGGAAACCAAGATCAAAGTTCAGTGCCATCACAAAACGTATGCTGAAGGAAACGCCAGCTCTGATTGAGCCTATGCTGACACGTGACGTTCGTTACAACCAAACATTGGAACTGATAAACAACCCACCACCAGGCGTTGAGATAATCCAAGTGTGCCCACCAGAAACGTTTAAGTTAAAACGCTTAAGCCGCTCACCAGAACCTTTGCGAGAAGCTTATGAACTGGGAATTGAGGCTGGCAAACAAGCCATAGAACGTTGGAATTCAGTGTAAAGAAAAAAGCCACCTCGATTAAACGCAAGTTAATCTAGGTGGCTAACGCAAACTCGATGGCAGTGGATTATCGATTTGCTTCGCTACGAGCCCAATAAGCAGGCTCAAATACATTCAGCGTAATACTAAGACATCGGTCAAAATTGGCTGTTCGCTGTCGTTCGCTTTAATAGGTTTCGAACAGCCCTGAGTTGTAGTCTTGAATCGCTTGTTCAATTTCTTCGATACTGTTCATGACAAATGGGCCATAGTGAACCACCGGCTCATTGATTGGTTCACCTATAAAGAGCAGGACCCCACTGTTGTCTGCCGCAGTAAACTTTGCCGCCTCTCCTTTTGATAACAGCGCCATCTCACCTTGCTTCACAGTGCGTTGATTTATCTCGACACTGCCTTAGTACGCATAAATCATCATGTTATGGTTAGCGTCCAAAGCTAGCTCAAGCGTGGCTCCTCTATGAGGCCGCCAATCAGCAACAGTTGCTACAACACCAGTTTGAGTCAACGGCCCAACAATTCGTTCTCCCGCAATCATCAACTCACCAGCAATGACACGAACAAGCCCTGTCTTTGCAGTGTCAAATTCCATGATCGTCTCTGGTTGAAAATCGTGGTATTGAGCGGGTTTCATTTTGTCTTTGGCTGGTTGATTAATCCATATCTGAAAACCATGCAGCTCACCGTCTTGCATAATTGGCATTTCACTGTGTATTACTCCGCGACCTGCCGCCATCCATTGTGCACCACCTGAACGCAACTCGCCGACATTGTTCATGTGATCACGATGTTGAAAATGACCTTTCAGCATATAAGTCAGCGTTTCAATCCCACGATGAGGATGAGGAGGAAAGCCACCAATGTAGTCAGAACGTTGATCGGATTTCAGCTCATCCATCATTAAAAATGGTGAAAAGCTCGTGTTGTTAAAACCTGCAACTCGACGAATTTTAACACCATCACCGTCAGCGGTAGGTTGCGATGGAATCAACTGACGAATTTCTCTGAATGTGCTCATACTTCTTCTCCTCGTTCGCCTTGATGGCTGTCTGCAAATCGCGTTTCAGCTCAGGCTATCGACATGGTTTTATTTTAGTTTGGAGAAAAATAATCATGAGCAGAGCGATTCGAGCTACTTATTCAAGTTTTTCGAACAATAGGAAATCAAAACCAAGCATCATTGGTCATTTTTCATCCAGACCAAATCCCCGGCGATTGATGATAAGTTCTCTCTTATCACATAAACGTTTTTGAATTTATTTGAAAATAAATGTAGCTATTTCTTAAACAAGGTGTATAGTAGCGCTTGGCTCTTCGAAGAGAGCTGTTAATGCTACATTTAGTTTAAGTTCCTTCTCAGTAAAATCTTGAATCCCCATTCAGACACCTGCGTACAACTTCCTCTTGATTGACATTCAATAGCTTAAAAAAAGATCCACCAATAATTTATCATTAATGTTTTTAATTCAGAGGTTTTTATGTCTGCTAAAGTAACTGGTTCAGTAAAATGGTTCAACGAAACTAAAGGTTTTGGTTTCCTATCTCAAGACAACGGCGGCCAAGATGTATTCGTACACTTCAACGCTATCGTTGCTGACGGTTTCAAAACACTGACTGAAGGTCAGAAAGTAAGCTTCAACGTAGAGCAAGGTAAAAAAGGTCCTCAAGCGACTGAAGTTACTCCTCTATAAGACTGCTTTTCTTGGTGCAGCATGTCCATGCTGCACCAAATCTCTCTCCTTCAAAAATATCCTCTCAACATAAACTCAGCCTAATTTCAGGCATTGCTTAGTGCTACCCAAAATAAATGGGTCAGTACCGCTTAACTTATTATTTAAAGGAAAAATCATGTCCTCAAGAAGAACAGGCCGTCAAAGGCATTGGTATCAATTACTTAACAAAGAAAAAATCGTCAAAAAACAGGAGAATAAATGTTAGAAATTGAATTTAATTTACATCAACCTAAAACCACTTGGAGAGCTAAAATATATCAATTGAATAGCGATATACTGATGCGACATATATTGCCAAAACTTCAATATCGTAGTCATCTGATTGACTTCCAATATTGTGAAAAAACCTGCTCAGGCACTATTCTGTGTGACTCAGGTTCAAAGTTAGGAAGTTTTATTATCAAATAATGCTTTTTTAAGGCATTAATAATTCTCATCAATATTTTGGAAGATATCCAATGGCTAGAAAAAGTAAAAAGCAAATTGATAAGGAAAAGAAAGAATCTGAGGAAAATGCTGCCGCTGTAAAACAACGAACGCGCCGCCGTATCGAAGATATTATGGAGCAAAGAGCGTTTGATAAAATGTTTGATCTTTAACTCTGATTCCTACCTCTTCAAGCTTGTTGTGCAAAGGTAACCGCCACCTACCTTTCCACTCCGCTTTCCAATCAGTTTGCTATCTCTTAGCCAAAAATACACTTCTTAAAATAACCTTTTCCACACCCAAATTTTTCTTCATCTTAAGCTTCACGCTTTGCTTCATCACTGTAAGCCAACTTTAGTGTGCGCTGAAAAACAATCCAAATTCGAACATCCACTCGATATCTATCAAGCTCTAAAAACGTATCGCACTCTCATTTTCTGACGGGTCTAGATATATTGATAAATTTACGTATAATCGCAAGCGTTTGCTTCGTATAACCCCAATGATATGGTTTGGGGGTCTCTACCAGTTCCCGCAAAGTGCTGATTACGAAGAGTTGAGATCACTGTGGATCTTACTCTTTGTGATAGCGTTCGATTTATTCCTATCTATACCTATTCTTAGAGTAACTGCATCCACAATACACATAAGGTGGAATATGAACGCATTTATTCAAGGTCTTCCAAAAGTAGAGCTGCACTTACATATCGAAGGTTCACTCGAACCAGAACTCATGTTTAAACTTGCCAAGCGCAACGGCATAGATATTCCTTATTCCTCACCAAGCGAATTGAGAGAGGCATACCAATTTGAAGATCTGCAATCTTTTCTCGACCTCTATTATCAAGGCGCAAATGTTTTACGCACAGAGCAAGATTTTTATGACCTAACGTGGGAATACTTGGAGCATTGCAAAGCAGACAATGTGATTCATACCGAGATATTCTTCGACCCGCAAACTCACACTGAACGTGGCATTAACTTCGACACCGTACTCAACGGCATTTCTAGAGCGCTGACAGATGGCCGCGAAAAATTAGGCATCACATCGCAGATCATCGCTTGTTTCCTTCGTCATTTGTCAGAAGAAAGCGCGATGGAAACACTGCAATCTGTTTTAAAGCATCGCGATAAAATCATTGGAGTGGGGCTAGATTCATCAGAAAAAGGCCATCCACCAGCTAAGTTTTTACGTGTCTTCCAGCAAGCGAAAGAGGCAGGCTTACTTACCGTAGCACATGCCGGAGAAGAAGGACCTGCGCAAAATATTACCGACGCGATTGAAATGTTAGAAGTGAGCCGCGTTGATCACGGCGTTCGCTGCGTAGAAGATGAAGCTCTAGTGGGATCTCTAATTGAAACCAAAATGCCACTGACCGTTTGCCCGCTGTCTAACATCAAACTTTGCGTGTTTGATGAAATGGGACAACACAACATCGTAGAACTTCTGCGTAAAGGCGTAGCGGTAACCATTAACTCTGATGACCCCGTTTACTTTGGTGGCTACATGACCGATAACTTCCTTGCAGTGAATCAAGCACATCCAATGAGCAAAGAAGAACTGGCGAAATTCACGCTCAACGCTATCGATGCAAGCTTCATCGACAACGAGTTGAAGGCTCAATATCGTCATCAAGTCGAACAATATGTTGCACAACATTCATCGATGTAATGCGGTATACCCTTACAAACCCTCTGTGGTTAAAACGGGACTTAAGCGCTAGACTGAAAAAGCTCAACAAAGCACTTAATAAAGGAAGAAAATCATGATTCAACAAGGCCAAGCACTACCTTCTGCAACCGTAAGTGAACTGACTGCCGATGGCATGGTCAACCACGATGTGACCGAACTGTTCGCGAACAAGAAAGTGGTGCTATTCGCGGTTCCTGGCGCATTCACTCCAACTTGCTCAGAAGCTCACCTACCAGGCTACGTAGTACTCGCAGATCAATTAAAAGCAAAAGGCGTTGATTTAATTGCTTGTGTGGCGGTGAACGATGCATTCGTAATGAACGCATGGGGTGAAGCTCAAAACGCTTCTGAGATTTTGATGCTAGGTGACGGTGATGCTAGCTTTACTAAAGCGCTAGGCTTGGAAATGGATACTGGCGGCTTTGGCGGCGTTCGCTCACAACGTTACGCGATGATCATTGAAAACGGCGTAGTAACAACACTTAACGTTGAAAAGCCAAGTGAATTTGAAGTAAGTAATGCAGAAACCATTCTTGAAGCACTTTAACAACTAATAAGTTAATCGCCCCTATCAAAAGGGGCGATTATTATTTAAGACTTCAGAAATGGCTTTCTTCGAAGCCACATAAGCAGCAACATCGCCCAAAGATAAGCATGCCCAGTAGCACCACCACTACTACCATCGTTGCAACCAAAATCGGTTTCCTCTCCACCAATGTTAATCTGGCTTGGATTATCACATTGGCTTGTATCGGTTATATCTTCTTCGCCAGTTGGTGTATCCCCATCGTCACTGCTTCCATCACTTTGATCTTCCCCATTTGGATTGACTAAAAAGTCAGGTTTAGTAACGACCAGTTCCGGAGGTTCAGTCCCTGTAATAAATGAATCAATCCAATTACTAAAGTAAGAAACATTGGTATACCAAGTTGGCAAAGTGATTGAGCTGCACACTGAGTTTATAATAGGGCTCGCGCTAATAATCCCAACTTGGTAAAACTTATCGTCAATCACTATTAACAATGGTCCGCCAGTATCGCCTTCACACGCTCCATTTCCATAAATGTTATCGCCTCGTGTAATGCTCGTCGTAGGCAACGAACACAGCTTTGTTGCATCAGTAGGAGAAGCAATGTAGAGAGGAAGATCTTCAGCAGATTCTAAACGCTCGTAACACAGCGACATCGGGTAATAGGAAACATTCGTCTCTCTAAATTGAGTAGTGCTAGATCCAATTAGAGGATCACCATCGCCACCTGTTCCCCAACCTGCGACCTTTACATTAGGCTTTGGATCCCCTGAGTCCCACTCACTCTCAGGATCAACCAACTTCGACAATTCTAAATCACTGTCTGTATTCCCCAGCGACAGAGCACCTACCATCTCAACTGGAAAATCTCTTTCTACATACAATAACGCGAGATCATTCTGATAAGCGGTCGACTGTACAACCGTCAGTCCCGCTTCATTGGTCGTGGTCGAACTAATAGGATAATAATCGGGATGAATGACTACATGAGTAACTTTGTAAATGTCTGAAATATCAACCTTATCCAAATCAGCTTTGCCAACTGTTACTGAGATTTCTTTAGGCTTTGCCACATCATAATTAGTAAAGACATCTTTGTTGGCCGTACTATCTTCTAAACTCGAATCTGATGCGACTAAGCAATGTGCGGCAGTCAATACCCAACGGCTACTTACTATCGTCCCACCACAAGCATGATCTTCTGCAAAAATACTCGCTCTAATTGAGGCCATAAAAGAATATTCCGCCATATAATCATCTTGATTTGGAAGGACATCGTCTTCCCCTATGACAATAGCTGATGCAGGCACACTAAATAGCAGCAAACTAAATAACAGCTTTGACTTTTTCCTCATGCACTTCCCCTCCTGGGCTTATAGAAGCAGACTCCATATGCACATATAACGCGCACTTTGCATTGACATGCATACACAAGTATTCAATAGAGAGTGTAGGTGCTAATTTTGCTATTGACTCAATTTATATTAAGGGAGATAAAAAATGGAATAAGCCTAAAAAGAAAGGATTTGACGTAGACCCAAACTCACCGTTAGCGAGTTTGGGATAAATATTGATTAGGAAAGAGAAAAATTAGCGCATTCTCACGACACTAGTTTGTTGCTTACGTTGCATCTCTGCAAAAGTCAGTACAAACGGAGATGACTGCTTCACGTGGCTTGGCAGCGACGAAAGCGCATTGTAGGCTTCTTGCTTCGATTTAAAATCACCAGCTGTCACCGTATACCAACGTGTACCTCGGCTATTTTTCCAGTTAACCCATACAGGGTGTTTAGGGTCGATATAGCGAATGTATTCTTTCACATCTTTTTCTTTCTTCAGCGCTAGCACCTGCATGGTGTAGTGGTTGGGATTCAGGTAGCCGTATGCATCTTGAGACGACATCACACCCACACACTGCCCATTATCGATAGGTTGATGAGGCATAGCGCAGCCCATGAGCGAAAAAATCAATGTCAAAGATAAAATCTTGTGCACGTGTCACTCCATTTTTGTTCTGGTTTGTTTTCTCTCATACCCATCACGCACAAATGGTTGTGCAAAAACATCACTGAAGGCTTGGACTAACAACGATTTGTGAGGATTGGGATCACATCCAATATCGAAAGCTACGGCATCGTTATTCTTTGACGTCGTTTTTAATAAAAAGCGATGGGAGAGCAAGAATAACAACACGTTTTAGCTTCGTTGGACATTACGAGTTGTTCAAAAAACTAAGGCGACCATTTAGGCCGCCTTAGTAAATTGATTTTATAAAAAACCTTTAAAACCAGCTTGCTACCAGTCGCTTAAACCAATCCATAATACGTTTAAAAATCCCACCTTCTTCCGCTGGTTCGAGTGCAACTAGCTCGGTCTCCTTCACGACTTTTCCATCCACTTTGTATAGCAAAGTACCAACTACCTGATCTTGAGCAATTGGCGCAAGTAAATCACCGTTGTATTCCACTTCCGCTTTAAGTTTGTTTACGTCACCTTTAGGCAGAGTGAGATAAACATCGCGGTTCACGCCAACTTTTAACTCATCCTTTTGCCCCATCCAAACGCGAGCGTTTGCGATATCAGTTCCTGCGGCCGTTGGCATCAAGGTATCGTAGAATCGAAAACCGTAGCTAAGAAGTTGCTTACTTTCTGATTCACGCACACTTTGGCTCTTCGCCCCCATAACAACTGCGATAAGGCGCATGTCACCATTGGTGGCTGACGTCGCCAAACTGTAACCTGCACCACTGGTATAGCCCGTTTTCATCCCGTCAACGTTCATGCTGCGATCACGAAGTAAACCATTCCGGTTATATTGAGTAATACCGTTGTACGTAAAAGACGTTTCACTGTACATCGGATAAATATCTGGCAGATCACGAATGATTGCTTGACCCAACTTAGCTATATCATGCGGTGTTGAATACAAACCATCGCTATCTAAACCATGAGGGTTAGTAAATGAGGAATTCGTCAAACCAAGTTGACTCGCCCAACTATTCATTAAGCTAACAAAGCCTGCTTCGCTGCCAGCGACGTGTTCTGCAATGGCAACACTAGCATCGTTTCCTGACTGAACCACCAATCCTCGATATAAATCAGACAGAGACACAGATGTGTTTACTTCGATGAACATTTTGGAAGAATCTGGGAAGTTTTTCGCCCAAGCGTTGCGACTAATGACAACTTGATCATCGAGACTGATATTGCCAGCGTTTACTTCTTGTCCTGCAACATAAGCAGTCATCAGCTTAGTTAAGCTCGCAGGGTTTAATCGCTTGTCTGCATCGCGCTCTACCAACACTTTACCTGTGTGATAGTCCATCAGTACATAACCGCGAGAGCTTAATTCAGGTGCATTAGGGACAACTGTTGGTGCAGCAAAGGCAAAGTGAGAGAAGGTAGCAAGGCCGGTAAGGAAAGTCGTGTTGAATAAGGTATTTTTTCTCATAGTGACATCTAATCTTATTAGCAATCTGTAGCTTACAAACTAAGTCGAGTATATTGAAACGCCATACAGTTACAGCAGCAATGTTACGATTCGTTACCTTTACTCAATGTTTGTCGAGAAGAATGAGAGATGAGTAGAAATTTTCCGTCCATACATGTGATGCCCAAACGAGATCACGAAAGAACGGCCTCACGTCAATGACAGCGAGAATCCACATTTTTAGATACAGATAAGCAGATCACTTAAAACAAATCGTTCAAAATATGAAAAAGCACCCGCACAAACGGTGATGTCAGGGAGAGTACCTGTGCGGGCTTAAAAGGACAATTCAACCCAATAATTACAGAGCTGAAAAACTAGGGGTAATGAAAATCGGATAATCCAAGATCTTCAGTTGCGCTTATATTACTCACCTTACGTTTCATCTTGTTAGCTTCGCGTCAATACCAGAGTAATAGAGACGTGATACACAAAAATTGGGATTTATTTTATTGACGACGAATAAAATAAAAAATATCGAAGAGAAAACTAGGCACTGGTTAATTATATTTATAATAACCCTAAATCAAATTTATGATTTCGGATGTTTTTACCTTAAATAAACATCGTTAAATTTTTAATTTTCATTTTCTTTCATTCAGTCAGAAAGCGAAGAAAAGTACAACTTCCCTTTCTTAAAACTCAATGATGTCTTACGTGTTTTTTTGGAACTTTTACTTTCTGGATCAATAAATTGAGTATAGCAATGAGGGACTAAACACCCACTTTTCGCTCTAAACGATAAACCACTGTTGTTTAGATTGACACGCTGTTTCTTTACCACTAGGGATTCCAAACAATGGTTATCCTTAATTTGGGTGGCAATTCGATCGCGTACTCCTACCCAATACGCCTTAAACGACGACATCATAAATATCCTCTTTAATGACATGAATAACATACACTTGAGCTTTATTCCGTCATGACGAAGCAGGTCATTATTCCATATAAAAATTAATGAAAGGAATTAATAGCCCCTACTTAGATATGGTTTGGCTCTTTTTCATTTAAGAAATACACTTTCATCTCATAATGTATTGAGATGCATATAGTTAACACTTTATGACTATTAATTAGAAAAGCGTAAGACGAAATTGTGCATATTCCATACAAAAACAAAGGATATGTCAAAGGTTAATTAGCAATTAATCAGTTATAAAACTCAAAACTAAAATTCATAACTGGCTATTATCAATAAAGACAAAAATAAATAATATCGACTTTACCATTTATAGATTTAGATGATACCAATATACGCAGTTTACTATTATTGAAAAATACATAATCAATAAACATACGACCTATCTATTAATGATATTTAGGTCTTAGTAGAGAATGTTGAGGAACGAAAAAGCGCACCTTTAATGGTGCGCTTAACATCTTTTCGTTTAAGGTTTCAGCTTCAAAACATTATCAATGTCTGCAGCACTGTGGCGCTCAGCTAGTTGCTCCCACTCTTCCCCCCAAGAGCGGTTAACAATACGACCACGTTTAACACCTTCTCGCTCATCAATTGCTTTCGCCCAACGCACAACGTTTTTGTAGCTCTCCACATCTAAAAACTCGGCTGCATCGTATGCGCGGCCCAGCACCAAGTTACCGTACCAAGGCCAAGTTGCGATATCGGCAATGCTGTACTCATCACCACCTAAAAAGGCGTTGTTTGCCAGACGTTTGTCCAGTACATCCAGTTGACGCTTAACTTCCATCGTAAAACGGTTGATTGGGTACTCGAATTTCTCTGGCGCGTACGCGTAGAAGTGACCAAAACCGCCTCCTAAGTATGGTGCAGAACCTTGCAACCAAAATAGCCAGTTCATTACCTCAGCACGCTTCGCACCTTCTGTTGGTAAGAAGTGACCAAATTTTTCTGCCAAGTAGAAAAGAATATTACCCGATTCAAACACGTTGATAGGTTCATCACCTGAGCGATCAACCAGCGCCGGAATTTTAGAGTTTGGGTTTACCGCTACAAAGCCAGAACCAAATTGGTCACCATCGCCAATCTTGATCAAATACGCGTCGTATTCGGCTTCCTTTACGCCTGCCGCCAAAAGCTCCTCAAACATGATCGTCACTTTCTGACCATTAGGAGTCCCCATTGAGTAAAGCTGGAATGGGTGCTCTCCAACTGGCAACTCTTGCTCGTGACGTGCGCCAGAATCGGGACGATTAATGCTCGCCCATTGGCCGCCATTTTCACTGTCGTTAGTCCAAACTCTTGGTGGTGTGTATTCGTTAGCCATTGTTATTCCTTATCGTGTTTGAATGCACCTGTAGGCTGGTTCAAATCGCTACCAGCAGCAATGCTTAAAAATCCCCACCTTAAATTGGCTGGGCATAATCAAGATATTAGGTCGGAATCTTCAAATAAAAGCCCTTCCCTCTCGATTAATTAGAACCTTTGGTTATGGGAATTTCTTTCACGATATAAGCAAAAACGTCGCGGTAATGTGAACTAGGTTCGAGATGCCAACAATGAGGAACAGATCAGTTTTAGAGGCCCATCCAACATATCAGTCTTAATCAAGCTTGCATCGTGGCAACAGCTAATCGACAGCGCAAAACCGTGTAGGTAATCTGCCAATAGATCCAAACTGTCTTGCTCTACTTGCTGGGATAAACCCAAAGGTTGAACAATCAATTGATAGCGCTCAGTAAACACTTGAGCAGGTCCGTGGGATGTCATGCTTAACATAGTTTGCAACAGCCCGTTATGCTCACGCAGCAGCTCAATATAACTAGCGCACAGGTGTTTGAGTTCGCTTTGCCAATCTTCATTCGCTTGCGGTTGATAAATGTCTTCCACCAGTGATGTCGTTAACGCTTCAAGCAAAGCATTTTTGTTTTTGAAGTAGTAATAGATCGCCATAGGATCCACATCCAATTGGGTCGCTAGAAGACGAACACTTGGTATCTTTCCGTCTTTTTTCATCAATAATTTAGCCGACTCCAGGATGCTTTCTGCACTCAGTTGTGACTGCTTTGCGGTCGGTCTTCCGCGTTTCTTTTCGTTGACAGACATTTGATCTTCTCGATAAACTCAGAATTATTCTACACTGTAGAATTAATTTTAAACCAACCTTTAACTTGGCTCAAGCATCATTACTTTGATGAGGTACTCATGGCAAATATCGTATTTATTGCAACCAGTCTGGACGGTTACATCGCAGATAAACAAGGCAAACTCGACTGGCTACAATCCGTACCAAATCCAGACAACATTGATACTGGCTTCGTCCCACTAATGGAGCGTATAGATGGCTTGGTAATGGGTCGTAATACATTAGATGTCGTACTGAGTTTTGGTTGCGATTGGCCGTACAGCAAGCCCGTGTTCGTACTCAGCAATACCATGACAGAAGTTCCACAAGGCTACGAAGACAAAGTTTTTTTAGTCAAAGGCGAGCTAAAAGATGTACTTGCTGACCTAAATACAAAAGGCTTTAACGAGCTTTACATCGACGGCGGCGTGACGATTCAAAACTTCCTCAAAGAAGATCTTATCGATGAAATGGTGATCACTCGCTTCCCTATCCTACTTGGCGGCGGCGCACCTTTGTTTGGTGATTTGGAACAACCACTCAATTTTAAAGTGATCAAGAGCGAAGTGGTGCTAGGCACCTTAGTTCAAACGACTTACGTGCGTGAAAGGTAATCTACCTAGATAATTTAAACAAAAGAAAAACGCCCTTCCTAGAGATAGGAGGGGCGTTTTTAAACGTTTTAACTTGGCGGAGCTCATTTTTGGACAAAACCTTGTTACGAATCCGTGGTGATTGCGAGATCTTGGATAAGTATTGCTAAGGTAATTTATTCAAAACACCTACGAACTAGTGGTTAGTTTTACTCATCCACTACAGTATCTGCATCATTACAATGTAGCTTTCGCTTTTTCCGACATCCTCTACCTGCATCACTATCGGCCACAAAGGCTTTCCCAAAGGGAGTAACACATAGAACCAATAATAGAAGATAACCTGTAAAAATTCATATGCACCAAATCTCACAAAAATCTGACACGCCGTGAGATAAATTGTGACTAAATGCTAATTAACTGTGAGGGCTTTATTTAATGTTTATTGCTTTTTAGGGTTTGGGCAGCGCAATTTCGTGTTCAACTGCAATTCTTTGGGATAAAGCTTTCAGAAATCAGCAGGTCGAGCAGTCAAAAGAGTCCATGAGAACATTCAGCAACATTAGAAGAAGTAATCTAAAACTACAAATTTCTATTTAGAAGCACATTCATAAGCTTCTTCCATATTGAATTGCTTATTTATGCCAAAGATTAAGTGGAAATACTTCAATTGTGAAGTTGGAAAAACTTCGAGATCGTTGTATGCAGGTATCTATGTCGAATTGGAGTTTTTAAACCCATGGGCTCTCCTATTAAAATTCCTAGTTCATCTATTTAAAAAAGAGTAAGGATAGAGATATATGGATCAAGAATACAGAAAACTGAAAGTACCAGCAGTCGCGGCACTTGCTGTAACTTACCGAGGCGATGAGCTGTTATTGGTACAGCGTTCAAAGGAGCCCCAAAAATATGGCTGGGGTTACCCGGGAGGGTCTGTTAACCCCGGTGAATCATTGCATGACGCTGCTCGCAGAGAGTTATTTGAAGAAACGCAAATTCATGGTTCACCGGAAAAAACGTTTGATGTGATCGAAGTTAATGAGTTTGATGCAAGCGGTGAGCACCACCATTTTATTTTGATTGCGGTATTGTGTCGTTATAAATCAGGCGATGCAATCGCGTCAGATGACGCAATCGACTGTCAGTGGATGCCTATCGAGCAGATCATGTCAGAACAAACCACATTGATTGAGCATGTGGGCGTCGTTGCAAGGTGTGCAGCAAAACTAATAGCCCATAATTTACTCGTTTGAAAATGCGTTACAATGACTCGTAACTTGTTTCGGGGCATTTCTGAGCTATAAGTACTCACCGTAAACAAAAAACTATTAGCAAATAAGCAGGTAAGTGCCTCTTCTCGTACTGATGATGTAACCCCTCTGTCCAAAACGCGACGATTTTCGTCAACTTCTATTCAGATATCATTCACATAGTCTTCTAGCATGAACTTTTCTCAACAAAGAAAGGACAAATTAATAATGTTAGAAATACCATCAGAAAAATACCGAGTAGCTCCTGTTATCAGCTTTCCACAAAGAACATGGCCTTCGAAGATATTAAAACAAGCCCCTCGTTGGTGCTCAACCGATTTACGAGATGGTAACCAATCTTTATCTAACCCAATGAATATTGATAAAAAACTGAAGTTCTTTCACCACTTAGTTGAATGCGGATTCAAGGAGATTGAGGTTGCATTCCCATCAGCATCGCAAACGGATTTTGACTTTGTTCGATGTCTGATCGAGAACGAGTTAATTCCAGGTGATGTTACTATTCAGGTGATTACGCAATCCAGATCGGACTTGATTGAGCGAACAATTGATTCTATAACAGGGGCGTCTAAGGCCATCGTCCATTTGTACAATGCTACAGCTCCATCTTTTAGAGATATTGTTTTTTCTCAGGATAAAATGTCTACTCTAGAACTTGCTGTAAATGGGGCTAAACAGATTAAAGCCTTATGTGAAAAACGACCTGAAACTGAATGGACTCTTGAGTATTCACCAGAGACATTCAATTTTACGGAATCCGAGTTTGCACTTGAAATCTGTGAAGCAGTAGCGTCAGTATGGCAGCCAAGCAAGACACGGCAGCTTATCATTAACCTGCCAACAACCGTTGAATGTAACACTCCTAACGTTTTTGCAGACCAGATTGAACACTTCATAAATACATTTAGTTCATTAGAGCACGTGACAATCAGTGTTCATCCTCATAATGATCGAGGTACTGGTGTTGCTAGTGCCGAACTCGCCATGCTAGCAGGAGCGACTCGGGTAGAAGGTTGTTTATTCGGGAACGGTGAACGTACAGGCAATGTTGACTTGGTCACACTCGCGCTAAACCTTTATTCACAAGGCATTGATCCTAAATTGCGCTTTCATGACATTCGGCATACGGTTGAACTCGTCGAGCAGTGTAACGAAATCCCTGTTCACCCTCGTCACCCTTATGCTGGAAGGCTCGTTTTCACCGCCTTTTCGGGCTCTCATCAAGATGCCATTAAAAAAGGATTTTCTTCGTATAGCTCTAAGTTGAGGACCTTCTGGGATATCCCTTATTTGCCGATAGACCCTATGGATTTGGGGTGTAACTATGAAGAAGTGATTCGTGTAAACAGTCAATCAGGTAAGAGTGGTGCCGCATGGTTACTACAAGAAAACCACGGATTGTTACTGCCTAAAATGCTCCAAGCCGATTTGAGTAAAAAAGTGAAAAGTCATACCGATAGATCGGGATGTGAAATTAATCTTTCGGAATTATGGCAACTATTCAGACAGTCTTATGGTCTAGTGAGTAACCCGACCATAAGCTTGCAGAGCTATCACAGTCAAACAACAAAGATTGGCCAAAAAATTGAAGCCAAAATTCATCACAACAACAAAATGATAGGATGTGTTGGTTCTGGGAATGGTCTAATGTCTGCGTTGCTAAAAGGGTTAATGGAACAATATGGTCTGCAGGTAAATATCGTTGACTATCACGAGCATACTCTCGGTTCACGAACCCAAAGTAAAGCGGCCTGTTATGTGCAGCTACAGTCTGCGATTTCTAACGTGAGCTTTTTTGGCGTCGCAATTGAAGAAGATGCAACAAAAGCATCTCTACAAGCATTGTTGAATGCCTACTCTAATTTACTACAGACTAACTTAGCGCTTTAATCTTGTTCTAATGGATTAACCATCGGACAATATTCCCTCGGAGACAGCCCCGTTCGACTTTTAAACATCGCGCTAAATGCGCTAGGGCTGTCATATCCAATCGCTAATGCAGTATCTAACACACTGCACCCGCTGGCTAAAAGTTCAGACGCATGTAGTAATCGTTTCTGACGCAGCCATTCTGTGAACGTTAGACCTAGCTCTTGCTGAAACCGACGAGAAACAGTTCTTTCACTTTGGCCCAAATACTTGGCAGCATCTGAAGCCGTCCATGGGTGTGAAAGACGCTCAGATACGTTTTTACAGAGCATGACCAATGCTTCGGTTCTTGGGTTGGGGAGATAAAAATCAATGGGGTTTAGCAAACGTAATTCATCAAGTATAAGTTCAAATATTCGTTCTTCTCGCGTTCCTGCTATCCGAATATCGGGTAGAGATATGGCCTCAACAATTAAACTGGTCAGCAACGACGAAACTTTCGATAGCACACAGGTATTGGGAAGGTCTGCCCTGGCCATAGGATCAACAAAAAGCGTACGAACTCGAACGTCCCCCGTAATTCTGAGGCTGTGTGAGATACCTGCAGGTATCCATAGCCCTTGATTCGTTGTCACAACCCACGACTCTGATTGTGTATCCACTCGAATAACACCGTTTAAAGCATGTAAAAACTGAGCGCACTGATGAGTATGGGGTGGTTCTACATCCCCATGAGAATAATTGTGTGCATATGCCAGTATTGGAGGGGCCAACGTTTCGTCACAAAACTTCATAAATACTCGAGTAAATCCTTATACCGAATGAAAAAATAATGTAACGAACTTATCCAGAATTCTCCAGAAGAAAGATATTCTCTGTTTCTCTACTGAATAGTTTAGCCAGTCCACATATACCTACATCTATAGCACTCAGATACAGCTAAACTGCTATTAAGTCATTAGTAAATTAGGGCAAACGTCGATACTCAGGAACGTCGTGAGTGAGGGGGCTGAATTGAAATGGGGCAATTATGAGTCAATTAGCACAGCGATTTTCTATTGCTCATAATTCGTATATAGCCATTATTTATGTAGTTAGTTGTACTATATCGACATAAGTCATGTTCGTTCAAATAGGTGTGCTAAGAAATGTTATGGGTAACCACTCTAAGTAAAATAGAACATAATGGCATGCTAACGACTCAACGAACTGCTCCAATAAAAAACGCCCTTCCTAGAGATAGGAGGGGCGTTTGTTGTGTTAAGTACCTGTGCTCAGCATCGCTCATTTTTGGACGAGGTCAGCGCAACAAATTTATGTCGCGTAGTGAGCCTAATAGCTATTCATGATGCCGTTGGTAGTAGAATAGAATTAGAGTGAAGCTCATACCTAGTCTCTAGATTTTGTTTTTCTATGAAACTCTTTTCTTTCTGTGAGTAAGGATTTTTCGCTTTCAAATCAAGGAATATACCTTGATAACGCCACCCCTTACGGCGAAGTTCACTCACCGATTGCTCTCCACTTTGTAGCTTTCTTCCATACCTATCTCTGACTGTCACAATAACTTTGGTATTGTCCGGTTGCTCATCATATCCGTACCATATTAATGCCTCGGATTTTTCACCCAATATAAATGGGTCATCGTTTGGGATATTTGAGCATTGAACAACGGTAAACGTTTGGTTCTCTCTGTCTTTTTTGTCGCGTTGGTGAGATAAGTATTTTAAGCCAGCAACAGGTTTGAGTTTGTATTTGTAAGCGGCAGAATCATATTCAAAGTACGAGTCATCGTAATGTGGATACATGGCTTTTTCAAACCAATCCCCGCTTGGGTTATCGACAAATTTAATCTCTGGTTCAGCATGACTTTCAACAAAATAAGGCGTGTATTGATAGGTCACTTCAAAGAGATGCTCTTCCATGTCCGGCTTGGTAAGTGAATCAAAAGCTCGCCCCACAGATTTCTTGATTTTGTTAATCGAGTCAGGATGAGTTAAATAGATTTCAATTAAACCATGCCCTGCAATGTCTGCTGTGCTTGGCGCTATAGCGGTATTCGGTACAGGGACAGAGCCAATTCCCGTTAGTTGCAGGCCATTAATAACAAGGTCAGAGGTTGATAAAATATAGTCACTATCAGGGGTTAATGTTGGCGAGGCCGGCGCAATATGAACCACGTGAATATTATCAGCGTCGTATCCTAATTGAGAAACAACATACTTGTAAGATTGGTTCCCCCATAAGTTTCCTTGCGAGTGAGCAATATAAATTAGCTTTTTGCCTTTCCATGTATTGGAATCATTGATGAGTTTATGCTGCATCTGAGTTTTTTCAGTATCAGGTGAATCAATCGAAGTACTCAAGAGCTGCAAAAACTCACGAATCATCGTATTCATACCTTGGCTGACAAGGTCGGAAACAAACCCTTTAAACCATGAAAAAGTCGCACTAATTTTTTGGATGATAGAACTGTCCTGACGTCCGCTAACGATTTCCCAAAACGCTTCCCATCGGTCAAATTGCTTTTGCCCCAACTCTTGTGTTCTTTGATCAAAAGTTTCAGCAAAATCAGCTAAGACATTCAACCCGTTACTTTCAATGTAAGAGTCATTGTAGAACAGTTGATATTCAACTGGCTCACCGTTGAATTGCTTGATACCAAGGGTTGATTCTATTTTCTTCTGCCCTTGTTTAGCTCCTTTTAGTGTCGTAGCTACACCATTAAAAAAGCCGATTGTGTAGCCTTCAATATCGCAGGAATTGGCACTGACATGCGCGGGGAATATCGTGAAAATCAAAAGGGCACCTGTTAGCTTATTCACAGTATTGCTCCTCAGCAGGGAGCAATGTACTGACTGAACCATCTAGCAAATGATTGTAAGTAAGATAAGCCACCGTTCTGGCTTTAGTGTTGTATGTTAGTGCTACGATTGTTTTTGACGTATCGATTGAGTCATCCACTGGGATACCGACAAAATCTTTGCAAGCGAGAACTTTATCGAACTCGTCGCCTATCGCCATAGCTTTGTCAATATTAGCCTCAGTCTTCTCACTCCAATCGTAATATAGGTTTTTCTGAGTTTGACGTGCTTCTTGCTTCAATGCATTGCGCACTGGCTCTGACACTTCTAACGCATTGATGAATGCCTCGATATCGTCGCGTATTCCGTCTTTATTTTCATCACGACCTGTCAGGGAATCACTTCTATCTAGTGTGTAATCAAATTTTCGATATAGCAGAGCAAATTGGTCATCAATTGTAGGTTGAGCCTTTAGCTCTTTAGCAATCTCCGGCGTTTTTTTAAAACTTTGGTGTGGTTGATTGTGATTTGGGTCTGGAGTCGGAGTGTTTTGCTGGTTACAGCCAAAGAGAATAAGCAGGCCAAGTAGCGATAATTTTTTCATATGAATAATCCATGTTTTTTATGGATATTACATGTGCGCTTTGCGGATAGACCAATTGCGTTTTGTTATACCGAGTAAACAACTGGCAATTTAACTCTCCATGTTTGTATGCATTTATCTTGAGACAAAAACGCCCTTCACCTGAGCAAAGAGCGTTTTTTACTTGAGGTTATGGTTCGAACATTAAAGCACCAACCCACCATCAATCTTGAGCACTTGTCCGGTTATAAACGCACTTTTATCAGAGACCAGAAACGCAACGCCATTGGCGATATCTTGCACCGAGCCCATACGTCCTAGGGGCGTTTTACTTTCCATCATTTGAATGACTTTTTCTGGCAGGTTCTTGGTCATGTCGGTGGTGATAAAGCCTGGCGCGACACAGTTGACGCGTATCTGTGCACCCTTTCTTGAAAGTTCTTTCGCCCAGCCTTTGCTCATTGAGATGACGCCACCTTTACTTGCGCCGTAGTTACTTTGCCCAATATTGCCATCCGTACCCACGATAGAAGAAATGCTGACAATGCTACCTGCGCCCTGCTCTAGCATTACTGGCGCGACGCGTTGAGTAAGTAAGAACACAGCCTTTAAGTTCACATCGATTACGCTGTCCCAATCTTGTTCTAGCATGTCTGGCAGCAATGCATCGCGAGTAATACCCGCGTTATTAACCAGCGCATCGATTCTTCCATGCTGCTCTACAATACTGTCTACCACTTCGCTAACAGCAGCGGCATCGCACAAATTGACTTGATAACTGCTTAGCTGCGCCGACTGGCTCCATTCCAAAGGCGATATGTCTAGCCCGACGACGTGGAATCCATCCTCCAGTAATTGCTCACAAATAGCTTGGCCAATACCACGTGCCGCACCAGTGACTACTGCTACTTTTTCCGGTTTCATCTTGGTCTTCCTTAAATGTTGAGATTACAAACTTGCTTGATCCTAGGCGCTTATCGTTATGTGGGTTTGTGCTTCTCATACGCAAAGGATTTTATTTCGTTAATGAAACTATAGGAATATTCTGGAAGTCTGATGTGAACGAATCAAGACAACTTGATGATGTTTCTGGCGATTCTCAAGTTGAATGCTAAAACAGATAAATGGGCAAGACACTAACCCATTGAATAAAAGCAAAAAAGCACCATTAGCGCCAATGGTGCTCTGTATTAACTCTTCATCTGTAACAACACGATTTTTCTCAGCGGTGAGAAGAGATTAAATACTAAACCCGTCATAAACAGCGTAATAACAATCGTTGCACCACTAGGCAAATCATACTTTGCAGAAGCTGCTATCCCCAACAAAATACCAATAGTTCCGATACCTAAACTGGCGGTTAAAAAACGTCTACCTTTAAGGCTCGCAGCGCATAAAGCGGGAATCACCAATAAAGCAAACTCTAGGTAAATCCCCGTCAGTTTGACGGTGATCGGCATCAAAATAGCGAAGATGAGATAAAAACCGCTACCACGCATAAATTCGGGCTTTGTACGTACTAGCAACAACATCGCACCAGTGATTACCGTCAACGGCCAAACATCTTGCCATGTCGACCACAGTAGCTGACCATTCAAAATCCCTTGAATGAAATCAGCACCATGTGGGTCTTTGCTAACAAGTAACACCGCCAAAGAGGCAGATACCACAAACAAGCTGCCAATCATCGGCTCAAGATGCGGATGATTTCGCTTTTCTAATGCAGCAATCAATCCGCATAACAATAACGACATTATCCAAGGGCCAAGCATTGCACCAAGCCAAGATTCCGATAACCAAGGAATCCTCACGTACAAAGTAGATGAGTTTAGCCAATAATGACTAAGCGCCGCACCCAAAGCTGCGACTTGAGCCACCGCAAGGTCGATGAAAATGATCTGCCGCTTTAATACTTGCTGGCCCAGTACGACGTTACCAATTAGCGCAATCACGCCGCACAAAATAGCCGGCGCTAACCATGTGTATTCAGTCATGATCAAAACTTCACAGCACTAGGAGAAACAAACACATCGAGTAACTCGGCAATCACTTCATCGTACAAATCATCTAAGTTCTGCTCCTTTGACACCGTCAAAGGCAATTGGACGACAGGTTTGTTTGTTTGTTGTTGCAACCACATTGCGGGGCGTTGATCTTGGTGAGACGAATACACAATCGCATCAAACGAACTTGCGTCCAACTTGGTCAGTGATTGCAGATGCGAGGTCGTCGGCGATACCCCTGGTTTCGGTTCAAGATCCGCGACTTGAACCATACCTAGCCAATCAAATAAATATCGGTAAGTGGAGTGATATCCAACAACCCGTTTCCCCTGTAATGGTTGAGCTTTTGCTTCCCATTCGTTGAGTTTTTTTCGCCAATGCGCACGAAACTTCATCCCATTGAGCTGGTAGGTTGGCGCATTTTCAGGATCAACCGCTTGCAAACGCTGAGTCACAACGCGCGAAAGCGTAATCATGTCATTAGCCGCAAACTGCACGTGCGGATTACCATGCGCATGAATGTCACCCATACTGCGATCCACATGTTGATGTGTATCCAGCATACGTACAGAACTGGCAGCGTAAATCATGCTTTTTGCCCCATTTTGCACCGCAGCATTTGAGCTTCGTGCCTGTAGCATAGGCAACCACCCAACTTCTAGCTCTGCTCCAGAACACATAGCCAAATCGGCTTGACGCATTTTCGCAATCAACGAAGGGCGAGCTTGCACGTAATGTGGATCTTGTTTATCGGTAGTAGCAGAATAGATATTTGCTTCCGGAGCGTGGCGTTGCAATAAAGCTTTCCATTCCGGCTCACAAACAAAAATATCCAAAGCCCATGTTGGAGAAGAAACAATGGCAGCAATCGCTGCCATTGTACCTAAACCTTTAGAGATAAAGGTTAATGACTTAGAACGCATGAGCACCGTGCGCCCCAAAAGTCATGACGTATTGCAATGTAAAGACGTCCTCTTTTTCTTTATCTTGGTTTTCTGCACGCGTGTACTGCGCACGAACAGTACCAAAGTGCGAGGAATCCCACGCAATCATCGCATCGACTTCTTTATCATTTAGCGCAGTGAAATGCATGTGGTCACCATGAGCATGACCATCGTAGCTTTCCGCCTCGCCGTAACGAACGCCAGCAGACCAGCTAGGGTTAAACCGGTATACACCCGAAACGTAGTATGCTGTTAAGTTATCAGCGGATTCAGCTTCATCTTTAAATTTGCTGTCGACCACACCATCCAACAACATGTACTCGGCAGAAAACGTAAAGTTGCGGTACTTGTAGTTACCATCCGGGGCCCATTTCCAAACAAAATCAGCACCATAAAGATTCGCACCAGTAATCGCAGCAGCGTGGCTATGTTCATGGTCATGACCGGTATCAGCATGATGATCGTGGTCAGCAAATTCTTCCACCTTGCCGTTCTTGTTTCGCAGGTAACTCAAGCCAAATTGCCAACTAGAAGAATCTGAAATGTCGCTACCTAGTTTTAATGTTGAGGTAAATACACCAACGTCAGAACCCTCATCCACTGCCGACATCTTGCTGCCACTTAGCGCCTCAACACCAAATTTCACAAACAGATCTGTCGGAAGAACAAGGCTCGTTCTCACGCCATCATCATAGTAATGCGAACCAAGAAACGTTCGGTACGCTAATGGACGCTCAACAAAACTATCGGTATGCATGTGTTGGTTATTCAAGTAACCAAAATCGGAAAGAAAACGCCCCGCTCGGACATTAAAGCCGTAAGGCAAAGCCAAGGTTTCGATAAACGCTTCTTCCAACATCAGTTCGGTGTCGTCAGCATGGCTTTCCAGCACTGTCGTCAAAGCGCCATGGAATTTATCGTCAATGTTTGCAGACAAACTAAGCTCAGTATGACCCAAGCCAAACCCTTCTTCTCGCTCTGAGTTATGACGTTGTCCATCTTGGTAATATCCGTCCAAAACGACACCAATTTGTGGATTCGACAACGTATCGGCAAAAACAGGGGATGCAAAAATGCTACCAATGACTAGAGAAACCAATTTTTTATTCACTACTTCTTCCTTATTGTTATGTTATAACATATGATTTTTAAGTTGTTATAATATAACAATTATCATTACACAAGAAATAATTGAAAATAGAACCCATTTGTATTCAGAAAACCGTTGAACATTGCTTAACCAACCATTGCATCAAATTACGTTTTTAAACGTATAATTGGAGCAAGAACCGACAAAATAAGTAACGGTATTTCAGTATGTTGAATATGGATTTTTCTCAAAGGGTCGTCATCGAAACAGGCAGCCAAAATTGGGTTGCGAGCCCCTCTCAAGGAGTGTGGCGTAAGCCATTAGAGCGAGAGCAAAAGAATCTGGTCACGTAACCAGTGTAGTGAAGTACGAAGCAGGATCGCGTTTTTCTCCTCACCTTCACCCTTACGGAGAAGAAATTTTTGTGCTCGATGGTGTCTTCTCTGACGAAAATGGCGACTATCCCGCGGGTTCTTATCTTCGTAACCCACCCGGCAGTCTGCACGCGCCGTTTAGCGAGAAAGGTTGTGCCATTTTGGTCAAGCTCAATCAATTTGATCCGAACGATCTTAAAACTGTTCGAATCAATACTCGAGAAACAGAATGGTTGCCTGGTATTGGCGGACTACAAGTGATGCCGTTACATGATTTTAAGCACGAGCATGTTGCGTTGGTGAAGTGGCCCAAAGGAGAAAAGTTTCAACCTCACAGACACTTTGGTGGAGAAGAAGTTTTTGTGTTGTCTGGCGAGTTTAGGGATGAGCTAGGTATATACCCAACACATACTTGGTTGCGCTCGCCTCACATGAGTGAGCACTTCCCTTTTGTAGAAGAAGAAACGGTGATTTGGGTGAAAACAGGACATTTGCCGCTCGGAAGTTGATCGTTCCTAAATACACATATGGAGAGTAGTCTGTCACAACATGTCTCCTCAAAGATTTAAAGTGAATCAAAAGATATGATAAATGCCCAGTTGAAGTAATATCTATCTTTAAGAATATTTTGAACTCAACCAAAATATATTAACGTACAACGCTTATCCACAATACTAACACTCCTCACCTTCTAAAACTTGGTGTGTACTATTTTCCTATTTCAACACTACTCACATTCCTGCTACATTGGGAGAACAATAACTCTTGTTGATACAACCATAAGTTGATATTTTTGTGACGATAATATTTGAGGTATCAAAGCGCAGTAAGAAACTTTCTTACAAAAATAGTTCCATCACTTCACCTAGTCATGTGTAAGTCGACAAAGTCGCTTGGTGATCACATAGAAGCTGAGATCAGCACCAGCACGTCTTTGGACAAAAACTGTTTCAGCAACTTTGCTAAATTAGCAATTAACGAATAACTACAGGTATGGCATGTTGCTTTACTGAGTAACCTGTGTTGATGAGGCAAATCACAATCATAAAATCAATATGTATAGACATATAGACTGTGTTGTAAGCACACCATGCATAGCAAGGCCTAATGTGGCTTTTATGCGACAAAATCCATTTTGTCACCATTTTTTGGGGGCTTGACTTTAATTTGTTATATTTACAATGGAGGCAATTATATAGTGTAAGAAATTGAAATATATGGACAATTTGATTATCACCGCCGCCGTTAATGGCAGAATCACCCCAAGAAGTAAGAACCCCGCCGTCCCACACACGCCAAAAGAAATTGCAGATGCTGTCGTTCAGTGCAGTGAGGCAGGCGCCAGTGTCGCGCATATCCACGCCCGTGATGAAGCGGGTAAGCCAAGCTACGACAAAGACGTTTGGCGCGAGATCATCGAGCGTGTCCGCGAACGTTCCGACATTATCCTCAATCTGGGTACCTCTGGCCTCAACTTGCCACACGGCATACCAGAAGAGGAAGCCTGGAATCATCTTCAGTACGGGCCAGACATCGCTTCCTTTAACTGTGGGTCAGTGAATCATGGCGACAAGCCCTTCATCAACAGCCCCGCACTGGCAAAAAAACTCGCACTGGCGCTGAAGGAGCATCAGGTGACTCCTGAGATAGAAATTTACCATTCCGGGGTAATCCACGAGGCCATCACCCTTCAGCAACAAGGTTACTTGGACAAGAAGTTGGTGTTTGCGTTTACGATGGGCATTCATGGTGGGGTCCGGCCGAGCTGCAAAGACTTGCTGCATCTGGTGGACTGCCTTCCTAACAACAGCATCTGGTCAGCCATCGGGATTGGGCAGGCGGAGTTGCCGCTGAACACCTACTCGATTTTATTGGGTGGCCATGTCCGCACGGGGCTCGAAGACAACATTTATTACCGAAAAGGTGAGCTCGCTACCAGCAATGCCCAGTTGGTGGATCGCATCGTCAGACTGTCTCACGAATTGGGACGGGATGTGGCCTCTATCGATGAGGCCAGAACACTCTTAGGCCTAAACCCACAACCTGCCAAGCCCGACACCATCGCTGAGATAGCTGTGTAACCGCCGTCAAAACAAGGAATAGAAAACGTGTTAACCCTCATCAGACATTAGCCCGTACACCGTGGTTATTAAAGGCGCTGAACTGAGCGCCGGCAACCCTGTGGTGATCCTTTTGCATGGACGCAGCCAAACTACAGACGATATGACGAAACTGATCAACAAATTGAACTTGGCTGAGGCGACCTATTATCTGCCGAGTGCACCCGGCGCTACCTGGTATACCCGAGGGTTCACCCGCGCTCTTGACGACAACCAGCCACAGTTAAATCAGGGGCTCGAGGTTATCGATCACGTCCTGCAAAACTTGCTCTCACAAGGCGTGAGCCGCGAGCGCATCTGGATCATGGGCTTCTAGCAGGGCGCGTGCATGGCGGCCGAGTTCATCAGGCAATCTCAACAGCCGATGGAGGGCGCCATTTTATTCACTGGTGGACTGTTTGGTCCTCAGTGCCCGACAGCATCGGCTCAAAAGCCCGTGTTTGATGGCATGACGATGTTGCTCTCGGGCAGTCATACCGATACTTGGGTCTCCGCGGAACGTGTCACTCAGACGGCCGACTATTTTGAGCAGTTAGGAGCGAGTGTCCACCTTGAGATCTTTGCCGAGCGAGAGCACCGCATTGCCCGATCGGAAATCGATCTGGCCAGAGGATTGATCACCGCCAGCTTCGCGGCGTCTCAGAAGGAGGTGGCGCATGTCTAACGCGTACCTGTGTGATTTCGTCAGAACCCCGATTGGCCGCTACGCCGGTGCATTGTCGTCGATCCGCGCGGACGATCTGGCCGCCATCACGTTAAAAGCACTCACAGAACGTCACCCAACGCTCGACTGGCGTCGCGTCGACGATGTGATTTTGGGGTGTGCGAACCAAGCGGGTGAAGACAACCGCAACATCGCCCGAATGAGTTTGCTGCTGGCCAGACTGGACACCCAAGTGCCGGGGTCCACTGTCAACCTACTGTGTGCGTCTGGGATGGAAGCTTTGTCTAACGCCACGATGCCATACGGTTCAAGCGAGCTGTTCCACTCATCCCTCCAAGAGAAGGGGCAGCCTTCTGGGAGAATGGTCACCCTAGGAACTTAGCGGTAGGTTGCCAGAAGCTCTACGGCTCCAACAACAAGTGGAAAAAGCGGTACGGCTATCATAAACGCTCACTATCAGAGACAGCAATGTATCGAGTGAAGCAGTTGTTAGGTGGGCGATTAAGTCTGAGAAACTACAATGCTCAGGTTGGTGAAACTTACGCCATGATTAAAGCGTTGAACAAACTTACAGGGCTTGATATGCCTGAAACTCAGTGCATTGTATAAGAATTACTCAATTGTAGGCAGTTTGGTTCTCTGATCGAATTACGCAACAAAGCCAATCCCTGACGCTATTTTACAAGAATCCATCTGAGCCCTGTCACCAGGAGTCGAACGTTCGTGCCTTGGGAAGTCTTGTTTCGTAGGTAAGTAACTATCGGTTTCACCGAAACTTCTGATAGTACTTTGTGGATTATTGCTGTGTTTAGGTATATTTGGTGAAACGAATTAGTTCTGCTTGAAAGCACCGCGCCCCTAGGTTATGTTTCACAAGCATCTAAAGATTCAATGCTCTCAATTCGTCCGTAATTTTAGTATCAAGAGAAGAATGAGGCCGTCTACTATGGCTTTCCAGAGCAGAAATTACATCCTGCTTGTATCGAGCAATGTTGGCCTAGAAATACCACAGCGGCAACTTACGAAGCTTGCATCACCAGACTCTTCACACATTTTTATCCACTGTAGTCTTCAGTGGATTTCTCTGTCCATAGACATCCAGTATCGTTGAAAGGATGTCTATGAATCACACACAGAAACCTAACGCTCATGTAAACTTTCGGTTACTGATTCTTCCAAAGGACTAAGAAGATAACTTATTATGCTTCGCATTCCTGTATTTATCTCAGCGGTTACAGACATACCAGAGCTCAATGGAAGTTTGTTATGTTTAGTTGATAAATAATTATCTTCAAGAGAAACAATGACATTAAAAACAAGTCCAAATTTGGGGTCTTCTATAGCATCCAAGTTTATATTTTTCACCTTACCAGTCAAGTAACCATATCGCGTATAAGGAAATGACTCTACTTTAATAATGACGCTCTGTCCAATTTGAATAAACCCAATGTCTTTATTTTGTACTGATGCGGTAACTTCTAGTAAATCATTATTTGGTACTACTACCATTAATGTTTCGGCTGTTGTAACAACACCGCCTTCAGTATGAACTTTTAATTGCTGAACTTTTCCTGACACAGGAGCCCTGATTATCGAAGCCTGTTGGCGCTCTTTATTTTTTTCCACTTCCAGTGTTAATAACTTAATGCTATCTGTTGTTTGTCGTATTTTATCTAAAATTTCATTTTTAAACAACTTGGTAACAAGATGATACTCCTCTTTAGCTGATAATATTTCACTTTCAATTTGCTCTAACTGTGATTTATAAACATGCAGTTCGTTTTCCGCCTCGAGATATTTATTCTCTTGTTCAATGACCACATGTTTTGCAATTGCTTGCTTTCGCAATAAATTTTTAAAATCATCTAAACGACTTTTTTCAACACGTGATAAATGCTCATAACGATTTATACGTGAAAGTATTGTTAATCTCTCTGACTTTTTCTTATCTAAGCTTAATTTTTTTTGATATTTTTGATTTTGCCAAGTAGAAAACTGTTCACTAATCAAAGATATCAAACGAAGCTTTTCGTCTTCAGAAATGTCATTAAAATAAAAGTCATCTGGTAAGATTAAATCAGAAATTCTATTTAATTCAATGGATTTTTTCAGCGTCTGATAACGCACCTGTTCCAACTTTGACTGTAACAGTGATGATTGTGACTTTAAAGTATCAGATTCTGCGCCTAATGCTGTAAGTTGCAATAATATTTGCCCTTTTTTAACATATTCTCCCTCTTTTACCAGAATTTCTTTAACTATCGAGTTTTCAATAGGTTTAATTTCTTTACTGCGCCCACTTGATGTTAGTTTTCCATTTGCAGTAGCAACAATTTCAACCTTGCCTACAATAGATAAAACAATAGCAATAAGTAAAAAAGCCATAATAAAATATGCAATTAAACGTGGCTTCTTAGACACTGGTGTTTCAATTAACTCTAGATGGGCAGGCAAAAATTCGTTTTCATCCTTTTCTCGAACGGGAGCATCTAATTGATGCCTAATTTTCCACGTTTCACTCCAAACGATTTTATAACGCAATAAAAACGCATATAATCCCATAAACCATGTTTTCATATATTCTTATCTTTCTATTAATCTGACTGTAATTGATATAAGTAGCTATATAAGCTGTCTGGGTTCGATAGAAGTTCTTTATGTTTTCCTTGTTCAACAATATTTCCTTTTTCCATCACAATTATACGGTCTGAATTTTTTACTGTAGATAGACGATGCGCGATAATAATAACTGTTCTACCCTGACAGATTTTATGCATATTGCGCATAATAATATGCTCAGATTCATAATCCAAAGCACTAGTTGCCTCATCGAATATTAATATTTTTGGGTTGTTAACTAACGCTCTTGCAATTGCAATTCGTTGCCGTTGACCACCAGATAACCCTGCGCCTTGTTCCCCTACGATCGTGTTATATCCTTCTCGCAATTCAGAAATAAAATCATGAGCACCAGCCAATTTAGCAGCACAAATCACTTTTTCTATAGACATACCTGGGTTAGAAAGCGTTATATTATCAAAAATACTGCGATTAAGAAGTACGTTATCCTGAAGTACAACCCCTACCTGACGACGTAACCAATTAGGGTCAGCCAAGGCAAGATCATGACCATCAATTAATACCTGACCATTTTCAGGAATGTAAAAACGTTGGACTAATTTAGTTAATGTACTTTTTCCTGAACCAGAGCGTCCAACAATACCAATGACCTCGCCTTTTTTTATATTTAGATTTATATCACTTAAAATTACAGGAGAGTCGGGTGTATAACGAAATCTAATATTTCTAAATGTAATATCTCCTTTAATTTCTGGTAATGTCAACTTCCCTTTATAGCTTTCAGTAGGAGAATTAAGAACATCTCCAAGGCGAGTGACAGATATACCTACTTGTTGAAAATCTTGCCAAAGTTGAGCGAGGCGAATAACCGGTGAGACAATTTGCCCGGCAAGCATATTGAACGCAATTAATTGACCAATACTTAGCTCCCCGGAAATAACTAGATGAGCCCCCAACCAAAGGTTAATGATCATCACGGTTTTTTGTATTAACTGTATACCTTGCTGGCCTATAGTGGATAATACTGTCACTTTAAATCCCGCAGCGACATAACCGGCTAATTGTTTATCCCATATGTTTGTCATTTGAGGTGAAACAGCCATTGCTTTAATAGTATTAATCGCTGTTACGGACTCCACCAAAAAGGATTGATTGTCTGCATTTCTAGAAAACTTCTCATCTAAACGTCGGCGTAAAATGGGACTAATAAAAATAGACCATGTGGCATAACAGGGTAATGAACATAAAATGACTAAGGTAAGCTTTGGGCTGTAATACCACATTATAGCAAAAAAAATAAACGAAAATAATAAATCTAAAACTGAAGTTAATGCCTGCCCTGTCAGGAAATTACGAATCTGATCTAGCTCTCTGACTCGAGCGACAGTATCACCAACACGACGACTTTCAAAATATGAAATAGGCAATTCTAATAGATGACGAAAAAGCTTTGCGCCAAGCTCAACATCAATGCGACTGGTACTATGTGCAAAAATATAAGTTCTTAAACCACTTAGTATAATTTCAAATAATACTACTACAGATAAAGCAACAGTGATAATGTTGAGAGTTGAAAATCCTCTGTGTACTAGAACCTTGTCCATAACCACTTGAAAAAAAAGTGGTGTAATTAAAGCAAACAATTGTAAAAATATAGAAACGACCAGAGTTTCAATAAATATTTTCCTATATTTAATAATAGCAGGAATAAACCAAGTAAAATCAAACTTTGCTAAGTTACCAATAATTGAAGTTCGAGAGGTAATGAGGATAATATTTCCCTGATATAATTCTTCGAACTCAGATTGTTCAAGAACACGAGGATTTCGCTGTTCTAAGTCATAAATAAGATACTTATTTGATTCTTTACTTACTTTAGTTAGAATAAAATGATGTCCATCTTCTCTCCAAACTAATGCGGGAAGATAAATGAAATTTAGTCGATCAACTGTTTTTTTTACAGGTTTTACTTTTAGTTCTAAAGATTTTGCCGCAAGTAACCATGACGTTAAATCTAGCCCAGTACCATTAATATCAAACTTATGTTTAATTTCTTCAGGATTAATAGAAACATTATGATATTGGGCTAATATCTCCAGCGCATATAACCCATAATCATTGTGATGATGAATATCCATAGAGACTCCAAAAATAGCAATCTTATGTAACGTACATTCTTATAAGATTGCTATTAAGTGAATTTAAATGCTATACTTATGCGTTCGATGTTATAGAGTTACTACTATACAATAAACCACTTACATTATTTGACGGATTAAACAAAGATGCCGCAGATATGTCAGTCTTAACATCAAAGTTACCTGCAGATGAAATTATTTTGCTAATCTCATTTATTAGCGGGGTAAGGTTTTTTTCATCCGCATTCGTTGATGCAGTATGTCCATATACATAGCTAGCTTTGTTATTTTTTTGGTCAAGTGCTTTATTAAGAGAGTCAGGTGTAATTACCCGACCATGTTTATCAAAAATTTGCTCAATCTGGTGGTTAGAGATATCGTTTGATTCTTTTTTAAACCAATTTTTAAATGTAATACCATTTTTTTGACCAATTGAAATAGCGTTGTTCTCAGCCTTATACATTACGAGATCATTATCTTCCCGACGAAAAACCACATCATGGAAATCGATGTCTGCTAAACTAAGCTTATCACTTTTACCACCTTCATCGTCAATAATATGATGACCATATCCTGAAAGATAACGATAAATATCATTCCCATATCCGCCTTTCAATATATCATTTCCCTCGCCACCATCAAGTAGGTCTGTACCCTCACTACCGTATAACTTGTCATTACCTTTTCCACCCAATAATACATTTTTAGAAAAAGAATTCCCTTGCACCTGGAGTTCATCATCACCTTCCCCACCATTAAGGTAATTATTACCAGTGCCACCAATCAGATTATCGTTACCATCACCACCATAGAGTTGATCATTACCATTCCCCCCCCTTAAAGTATCATTACCTTTACCACCATATAATCGGTCATCGCCATCATTACCTTCTATATAATCATCACCGCCACCACCATGAAATATATCATTGAATTTACTACCCAAAAATTTATCTGCGCGATCAGTACCGATAATTTCCTCCACTGAATATAAATTATCAATCGCTGTTAATTTTTTACCATTAATATTATTAATTTCATAACTTCGATATTGAGTTTTTTCGGTTCTTTTTCCAACCGAGACATCTTGCTCCTTCACTACTTCCTGCATAATCTTAACATCACCGCCTAGCCCTCGCGTGACAGTATAATCTCCAGCTACTGTAGCCTTAGTGCCATCAATTGTTAAATAGCCTGTATCTGTTTTATCATAATAGACTACATCATGACCTTTTCCTGCATAAACATTAGAAGATCCTGCTGACATAAATACTTTATCATCACCATCCCCTAAATGCGATTCAATGATAATTTCACGATATTGATCATGTCCAACTAATGCATGCTGAATTAAATTAGAGTAGTCGTATACAGACCCCTTATTCATCACGCCTTTTACAGTCCATTTGTCAACACCTTTGACCAATAATTCAGTCATATATTCATATTTTCCCGACTGTTTTCTATCACGTATCTCTTCACCAGGAGTTAATAATGGTGTGACAAACTTTAATAATGTAGACGATTTACTTTCAGAAATATCAATATTACCTTTTAATGGATCAAATGTTTTCTTCTGAAATTCATCCGGTGTCTTCTCTAGGCGTTTCCCTTCTTCATAATAGTCAATATAGCTTTTTCCACTAAGTGTTCTATCTCCATTTTTAGTGACACTTGCTAATTCACCAATAAGCGTATCCCAATGTTGTTGAGTGATGAGGACTGATCTTTCAACAGAATGCTCTGTATGATATTTGGATAATATTTTGAAGTTATCTTCTAAAAATGCAGAATGACGAGAATCGTATCCATTTTCAAAATAATTTTTACCGTGTTTTGCCTCCCATTCAGCAATAATATTAGCCATTTTATTTGCAACATGTTCAAACATTGATTGCTTGGAGGCCTCTAGAATTCCCGAGATAATCCCCGTTACAGCCCCAACTAATGCGTTTATTGGTGCTCCAATTAGGGAAGAAGTTGCGGCAGCACTAATACCAGAAGCTACGGAAGATAAAATCGTATTAATCGTAGTTAATGACGCATCAATAGCTCCGGTTTCCTTGTGAAAAGCAGCGAGTAAGCTGTCTCCATCGTATCCAAATTTTTTAAAGCGTTGAGAATACTCTTCTATTTTGTTTGCACGATTAAATTGTTCTGCAATGGATAGGAATGATAGTGGACTAATTGCTAATGTTACCGCAGAAGCAATTAAACCTGCAGCTGCAGCTGAAGTTGATAACCCTTGTGCGGAACGCTGTGCAATGATATATTGAGAGATTCCTTTGCCTACATTACCCAAGACTTTTGTTGTTAATTCAATTCCAGCGGCAGCTTTTGTTCCATTATCTGCATCTTCATTGCTTAAAATAAAACTTGCTGAAATAGCAGATAATATTCCGGAAATAGTATCTAAGCCGATTCCTACATTATCTAGGTTAGGTAAATTTTGTAGCTTATCGCCAACATTGTTTAAGTGTTTTGTATTAGATAATAAACCACCTAAACTATTTAGTTGCTTAGAAAACGAGTTGATATTGTTGTTCAAACTAGATGCCGTATCTACGAGCTGATTGATAAGGTCAATACTAGCCTTTGCCAATTCATTTGCACTAACGTTTTCATTATTATTTTGTTTCTTTATTAATTCATCTATCTTCATTGAAGAAAATGCGGTACCTATGAAATTTTGAATCGTTGATAATATACCGCTTGCTTTATCTAAATGGTTGCCTAAATTTTCTGCACTCCCTCCAAAACCATTTCCTGTTGTTTGAAATTTTTGTATTAGTTTGTCTAATTGTGGAGCAAATATAACCACACCTTTTTCAGTGAGTCCAATTAATTTGTCTGCTGTACCAAACACCTGATTAGTAATATCTTCACTATTTTTTTCATCTTTTTGAACTTCAATACCCAATTTATCTGCCGCTTGGAGAAACTCTGTTAGATTTGAACTATCCCCATTATAATCTTTAGGGATCAACAAGATCATCTTGAGCCCTACGTCAGGTGTTTTCTCAGTTGTTTTTGACATATAATAAACCTTTAATCTGTTAATGAAAACTTAAAGTCTGGATTATTTTTTATTTTAGTCATTAATTCATAATGATATTGTTTAAATATTTTATTAGCTAATTGTTTATCTATCTTACCTCCGTGAAATTCTGACACTTTGCCAACTTGAGATTTTTGGTCTACTCTAATAGCTCTAAATAATTCATTAGAGAATTTTTTTCGCATAAATTTATATAAAGTACCGGTATCACCAAAAGGTGCTATCCAATCAATAAACCATTTGCGATCACCTGATGTCCAGTCTTCTGCAACTAACGATGTAACATCGTTAAGGTATTTTACTTCATTTTCCAAACTTAGATTTGCCCAACTGCAATATGCAATAGGATAACCATCCCGTGTTAATAAGGCATATTGATTGGATATAATTGCGGGTAATACATTTATTGCAAACAAAGATATAGGCCAATTTCTGTGCATTGGAGAGCAAGCCCATAACCATGAAATATGTCCAAGAACATCTAGCGGTTCTTTATTGTGCATTATAAATCTCACTATATTTAAACTTCTACGTATCAATGTATATTGGCAAATAAATTACAATAAATTTAATCTGCCGATATAATATCTTTAGTGATTCAATATCTGTTTTTTATTTATTTCAATATAAACATCCATATCACAAGTTTCCTTATGTTGTAAAAAATGACGTTCTCAGTACAGTAAACATCATGAAACCTTAAATATTTTTTATCGATGTAGGAAGTATTACTCACTATTTCTCCACTATGTACCTAAAGGCACATAAAATGTGATAATCCTGCGCAAAAATATATCCTTCAGCAAAAATTTGGATCTCAGATATCTGAATTTTTATAATTACAGTAAAACATTTCGCACGTATCGCGCATTTTCAGCCAATTTAGTTAGATTCAGCTAGTGTGAGAAGGGATGTCACATATTGATATACATATATTTGCTATTGTCTGTCGAACAGGGATAATGACGTTGCGCCAATATACTGGCCCTTATACATCTATATCTACTCTTATTTACCAACGCTTTAAGCGTTGGTTTTTTTTATTTCGTTGTTCTAGATATGTAAGGCTTTGTTGCGTAATTCGAGGGAACTAAATCAGAAGGTTACGATCTGATCGGCTAAGTAAGTTAATTCCCCTAGTCTCATGCCGAAACCTCGCTACAAAACAACGAACTGGAAACAGTACAACAAAGCCTTAATCAACCGTGGTTCACTCACTTTCTGGATTGATGAAGAAGCCATTCGCCAATGGAAGCAGAGTAAACAAGATAAACGCGGTAGACCTCGTCAATTCAGCGACTTAGCCATTACCACTGCACTTATGGTGAAACAAGTTTTCTCAATACCGTTAAGAGCATTGCAAGGGTTTATCGATTCTGTTTTTTCATTGGCTAACGTCCCTATCGTCTGTCCACATTACAGTTGTATCAGTCGAAGAGCTAAGCAAGTCGAGGTTTCATTTAAACCCAAGACTAGAGGTGCAATACAGCATCTAGCCATTGATGCGACGGGAAGCGTAGGGGCTGGAGAAAATTGCATTTAGCGGTAGACACCAGCACTCATGAAATCGTCGCGGCAGAACTGAGTTTATTAAATGTTACCGATGCAGAAGTCCTTCCTAACTTGCTCAAGCAAACACGCCGAAGAATTATCGAGATATCTGGTGATGGCGCTTATGACACAAGGGATTGCCACGATGCCATACGGTTCAAGCGAGCTGTTCCACTCATCCCGCCAAGAGAAGGGGCAGCCTTCTGGAAGAATGGTCACCCTAGGAATTTAGCGGTAGGTTGCCAGAAGCTCTACGGCTCCAACAATAAGTGGAAGAAGCGGTACGGCTATCATAAACGCTCACTATCAGAGACAGCAATGTATCGAGTGAAGCAGTTGTTAGGTGGGCGATTAAGTCTGAGAAACTACAATGCTCAAGTTGGTGAAACTTACGCCATGATTAAAGCGCTAAACAAACTTACAGGGCTTGGTATGCCTGAAACTCAGTGTGTTGTATAAGAATCACTCAATTGCAGGCAGTTTGGTTCTCTGACCGAATTACGCAACAAAGCTGGTGGATGTGTCCATATCATTAACAAGGCCCCTTTAAAGATTAAAAAAGGAAGCGGAGATATCCGCTTCCTTTTTGGTCATGAGATATACACTGGTATTGTCAGTTTAAAGTTCAAATGAAACATTAATCTTTAGCTCTCCATTTGGTATTGTAGATTAACACTTCATTTTCCACACCACTGGCTAACGTAAACACCTCTTCTAATGCCATTGTCTTGCCATTATCAAGAATAATTCTAGCTTTCGAATCTTTCAAATGACCATGTTCAATAGAATTTGGTTTTATTATTAACTCAAAAACGTATTGATTAGAATAAACTTTCAACACACATTTATCGTTCTTACAATATGCTGTAATTTTGACTTCATCGTTAGTAGTGGTAAAGCTAGAAACATCAATCATCTCTGGAGAATCATTATCATTATGAAGGAAAATCTGATGTTGAGGTTGTTTTATACTCAAAAAATAATAAGAACTTCCTTTGCTACCATAAACTGTTGATGGATAAGTAGTGTTTATATTAATTTTCTCATTTGTTTTCTTTATTTTATAGGTTAAACTTTCATTCTCTAGAATAACTTTATAGTTGCCATAATCGAACTCATTAACATCTCCATTTAACATATGTAATTTTTTATTTAAAATTACATCTTCCGGCTCTAACAGACCAATATCTTTGTGATATTCAGAGAATTTGATCATATCAATCTTTCTCGCAAACATCTTACCATTTTCATTTATTCCAAGTTCCAATCCATCTTCAGTAAAAATAACAACATTAGAGTTATAGAAACCTTTATTTTCTGGGAAATGGATTTTAATCACATTCCTAAATTCATTAATACGCTTATTAAAGTATACATGTATACTTTTATCAAAAGACATCACTTGATGAACATTGTCAATACTACAACCAAGTTGTAAATATTGAATATTATCACTATCTTCTAAATGAAGAGCTGTATCAAAAAAATCTCCATTTACATCAGGAACGGTTATTACATTACTACCTTTTCCAAGATGAATTTTGTTAAACGCGTGACCAGTAATAAAATGGTTTCCTTCATTATTACCGATAAAGATGTTATTAGCTTGATTAGATCCAACAAGGGTGTTTATATTCTCTTGAACCAGAAACATCAAATCTTCTTTTTCATAATTGGCCCAACCACTGGTTACGACCGTCTGGCGTTCTTTTTTATTCAAATCAACATGAATACTTAAGTGATAAGGTAATTCACTGAAAGAAAGAATGTTCTTAACCCCTTTTTTTCCTCGAATATTAAAATGGCCTATACCATTTGGGTAAACAGTGACACCTTTATCCCCTCCTCTGATAGTAAAATGATAATGTGTTAACGCTTTTCGATCATGCTTGTTTTTTTGCAAAAACATTTCAGATTCTAATTTAGGCAATACTACACGAATAGCCTTATCCCCTGTAATAACTTCAGTATGCTTATGCATATGCTCAACAACAGGATAATCCTTTCTCGCAACTTCTTGGTAGTCATCCCATGCCATACGTATCACTTCTGTATTTGCTCTAAGCTGAGAAGTGTAACCAAGAATAACGGTACTATAGTCACCTTCTGGTACCGAAGGCATTTCGGAAGGCCAAATGCGGTTAGCAAACCCTTTGACCAGATTAGTTTCACTAGATAGATCTTGGCACTGTACTCCTCCAGAGCTTCCAAAAATATTGGGTACATTGACTTCATCTCTATCAAAACATGCAACCGCATATTTACTTCTTTTCCGCACTTCTTCATCAGAAAGTGTCGGGTCATTCCCTACACCTTTACCATTATTATGTGATGGTTCACCGGTCAATTGGGGTGTATTTGAAGACAAATCCAACGTTAAATCTCCCACAATTTGACATGGAGACAAATCTATCACCCCATTTTCTTTATCAATTTTTACAATACTTTGTGCTGCCTGATTCAAATACTTTTCCACATTCACCCAGGCTGCTCTTCTCGCATTTTCCTGGTGTATATGCAGTTTAAAGTTCCTTACCTCTTGCTGTAAGAACATCAATGGGAATGCGGCAATTCCAAGAGGAGGAAAGGCAAAACTACCAAGTGTTAGTGCAGTAAAAGTTGACGCAAAGGCGACGTCAATTTCTGCCAGCATTTTTTCTACACTCTCGTCTCCAGCATTCAAATATGTTTGAACTGATTCACCCAAAGACCATAGATTTAATGCGGTATCTAAAAGCGGAAACCGGACTACATTGGCAAATCTAGACAGTACTTTTCCAGTTGATCCACCAATTTTTGTTGCCAGCTGACTGAGTTTTTGTGCAGCCATAGCCTCAAAGGTGATATCACTAATGCTAGCCCCAAAACTCTTTTTACCCATAGACATAAGAGTAGTGCCAACAACTTTTTCTGTTACCGTCTTAACGTCTGAGGCCAAATTAGCATGGTCCACAGCAGAAATATAATCACCATTATGCGCTAATCGAGCATATTGTATAATTCCAACAAGAGACATAATGCCATCAAGGTTCATATGATCGACCCCTTCTGACAGGGCATCCAATCCTTCACGCAAGGTCATTTTTAAATCTGAAACATTGATGTTAATATCTACATTTTTCTTAGTACCAAGATCGTCAACTTGTAATTTTATTGAATCACTTTTATCATCGAAGTCTACTTTTGTTACTTTAAAGTTATTAATATTGCTCGTTTTTATGGCCTCTTGTATTTTTTTATAAATACCAGAAATCAATTGACTAACACGTTCACTTTGGGCTTGTAATCTTCGTGCAATATGTTTCTCTTTAGCATCCTGTGAGAAAATGTCATCAAGACTAATTTGACGTTTTTCATCAGTAGGCTTCAATGATTCTACTAATATTTTGATATCTTCATGATCTTTAGCAGTCAGATAATGCTCATCAGCATATTTTCTTAACAAATCAACATCGATTCTTAATTTATCTACATCAGCACCATCAAATTTCATTTTGCTGACTCGGTCATCAATTCTTACACCATCCAGCAAGATGCCACATTTATACAAATCAACCAGATTAAATACTTTACCTCTAATATCGATTTTGATACTTGATTGCTTAATTTTCTCAAGTGTTGACTGATGATGACGAGTAGTCAGATCAAGCGCATCAAAACTGACAATATCTTTCCAACTTTTATCTTTTACAAAGCTAATATCAACAACATCACCAGTTGATTTCCCTGTATACAGTTCCCACACTTCAGGCGAAATTTGAATAGAGTTCTCAACAAAGTTCAACGCCTGTTCCAAGCTTGTAAAATCTGCATACCCAAAGTTAGGGTCGGTTACACGGTATTTTCCTTCAAAAACCGAAACAACCATGCTATGGAAATCAGTTGTTATTAATAGATTTTTTACTTTATTCTCTACTAAATAGTCAGTAACACTTTTCGTATCAAAATCAGACAATCTGATTCTCTCAAGATCCGGTGATTGTAATAACTTATTATTACCATGCTGCTGTGCATGTTCGACTTGGTTTAACGTCGAATCCAATAGGTGCTTATCACCTTCAGACAGTGGAAATTTGTCAATTTTACTTTCCTGATATAACGCACTGGCTAAATCCAGATTTTCTTGCAAGGTTTTGTAATGCTCTTCATTGTTAACAAGAAGATACAACTCTGCTAACCCCATACAACGGCCTTCCTCTGGAGTCAGCAGCATTTGCGGGTGATACTTAACATTACTACCCTCGAATCTCGTTACCGCATCCTGCCATAGTTTTGCATTTCTACCATAAAAATCACCCCATTTTAGCGCTCGATATTTAGCCTGTATGGAAATATCATGTAACTTAGGCGCTGAAACAGGATTTGTAATATAACTGTCACTGCCTGCATAGCCTAATCCCTTCAATGTTCTTTGCTCAACAAATGTTGACTCTGGCATTGAAAATACAGATGATGATTTAGAATTTATTTCTTTTAAAAGATTATTAGTGATACTCGGAAATTTATCCGAAGTTATATGAGTCGCACATTCTACAAAGCTATTCTTGCCAGTTAATCCACGACTGATTTCAGTCAGTGATATATCTTGTCTTGTGGTTATTTTACTTATGAAATCATTAATATGTGCATCATCTTGCAGCATAAAAGCTAAAGCATTCTTATTAAACTTAGACTTTATTGACTCTATGCTTATTGATTTACCCGTTCTAATCTCACTATTCACTTCATAAAGAGTAGTGAAAAATCTTTCCATCCCATCTAAAACAACGTTATTTTTATATAAACCATCTTTCATACCCGAAATCATAACGTCAGATGTTAAAATCCCATCAGTGCTGGAAAATCTCATTCCAAGGGCAGAAACATCCTGGTTCATCACAGATAAAAAATATTTACCCAGATTATTTTTATCCAATGTTTCTAAAGCTGAATTAAAAGAGACCTTTAATGCCTGCTCATAACTACTTGGACCAAAATGAGGCTCTCCTTCACCAAAAAAATAATGATAAAGTCTTTTTAGGATAATTTTTGCATCAGCATCATTTCCTCCTGTAATATCTAATACAGTCTTAACCAGTTCGGTTGATGGTGCCGCAATGGCTGCATCTTGTATCATCACACCAGATTCCTGACTAAGAATGCCATACTTTACAATATTATCGAGATCTTCAAATCCATACCCATCCCGTATCATCTCTTTTATTAAAAGATCATCTTTTAGAGCATTTGATATGTTTTTGATTTCTATTCTACCTTCAAAATTATTCTTCTTTGCTTCTTTCAGAAATTCATCAATATTTTTCTTTTCATTCGATATATATTTATCCCATAGTGGAAGTATATGACCATAGTAGATATTTTTTTTCAGTTCACTTGCATCTTTCATTTTAAATATATCAAATTCTTTCCCATTAAATTTAATATTTTTTTTAGCTGGAACAGAATGAGATTTATTTTCAATATCGACTAATTTCTGTCTTAGACTCTCATTTTCAGATAGATCTGATAAAATAACCAATAATGAGTCGTGCTCATCATTTGTAATTGTCCCCAGTTGTTCTTTTTTCTTAAGTAAATAGTACCTTTCTAATTTAGCACCAACTTCATGATCACTATTACTAATTAATTCTGATATATGTTTCTCCCTTTCTTCTAGTATTGACAGCTCTTTTAATACTAATGCTTTGTTGTAAACATCATCTTTCCAAATTACAATTTTTGTATCACTGTCACTTGATAAAAGAGAATAAATAGATTTTTTGTTTCTATCTGGGCTTCTATTTATATCTGTTAGTAAATAATGCGCTTTGTTTTCTATAGGAACAGAGACTTTATTCAGCTTTACGGTCAACTGATCAGCTAATGATATACCGACCCATTTAACAAGGTTATTGTCAGATGACAGTAAGTAGTGATGGATTTTTTTGTCTATATCAGAAAGTTTATCTAAGTCGATATACTCCCCACCAACTATCTTATTATAGTCTTCTTCTAATGTTGGCCATTCTTTTTTTAGTTTATCCTTTAAATCGGATGGCCATCCAATCGTTAATCGTCTAACATTTAATTTTGTTGGTGTAATACCAAACAGTCCTCCTGTTTGTTTTGTATAAAGAAGGTCCGGTAAAATATCTTTTATATCCGATCTTTTACCTATCCATGTACTTGCATCATCTGGCGTGACATCATTAATACCTGCCGATTCTTGGTTAACCCAATCATAATGCTCACCTTCGGCTTCAACAATTTTTTCAAGATTACCAATAAATGAATCTTTTGCGAGCCCCTTAAAGCGGCTATCACTCTGATCCAAACGACATTGGCCGAGTTCTCCCAATGAATGGTAATAGGTTTTCATGGACTTCATGATCGCATCAGGACCCGTGATGTGGAGTGTGCTGTACATTCTAGGAATGATGCCATCCATCCTATATTTAGAAAACAATGTGCCTGCTGTGTATTTTTTAGGATCAAATTTAATTTTTTTATCTCTGATTTTTATTGTTTTTCTTTTTACAACAGGATCAAATACGTTGACTTTCAATATATCTTGTAATGCTTTTTCGTTAAGGCCTGTTTTATAACTTGATAGTGCTTCGCCATCTAAAACAACCACACGATCAAAAATAAACGTTTCACCATTTTTCTTTAAATGGTATTTATTCGCCCTATCAAGTCCCTCTTTGCCAAATAATCCATTAAAATATTGACTAAACTTATTTATATCTGAAAATTCAACGGTTCCACCGTTGGCATCATAAAATCCATATACTCTATTGGCTCCCTCACCGACAGCCCATGCCGCCATAGCATGCCCGGGCGCTTCCAATTTTAGTAATACTGGGGCACTTTTTTCACTTACTGATGTCAGTATTTCTATGACATTATTGATTGGTTGTTTTTCTTTTTTTTCCTTCCATACTTGTTCTTTAGTGGAGTGCATTGGGTTTTTGGCATGAAGCCTAACCAATGCGTTTAGCAATTGTTTAGCTTTCGTTACTTCAGTATCTGTGTAGCGAGCAGGTTCACTTAACACGGCCGCGGCAGAATACAAATTTTCAATTAATTTTCCAGACTGACTTTGTTGACTTTTACTCTCCAGATATTTTTCTGTCAGCATAAGAATCGACAATGGATCACATCGCCCACCGTAACCATCACCAACTAAGTTTAGTAGAAACAACTGTGGCATTAATGTTTCTTTGGCAAATTTGTCAAATTCCCCGCTGGAAGCAACTTTATCAAAAAGTTGATGATATTCTTCGATTTTAGGCTGGAACGTTACCGATAAAGCACGTCTTTCTACTTCATACGATAATGCGCCAACTTGTTGATCATTTAGTTTTCCCTGATTTTTTTTCATTAGACCAACTATTTCTTTAATATTCATTTCATCCATGAAGCCAGAAACACTACTTTCTGCATCTCCAGCACTGTACCCTTCGAGAAAACCTTCTGTGGCACGAATATCTTTGTGTTTCACCCCTTTCTCTTCTGGTGCCAGGAATTTCCCATATTCTTTAAGATCTTTATCCAGATCTTTTAGTACTTCTTTTTTTCTTGCCTTTTTATCATTGCTTTCTAAGTCAGACACAAACAGTTTTGCTTCAACTTTTTCACGGCCACGTAATGGATCGGATTGTTCATTATTATTTGGATTATAATAATAATGTTGTTCTCTGATACCTTCTGTTCTTAACTGCTCTCTTATTTCAAAAATTTCTCGGTACGCATTTTCCTGTCCAGAAATCACAAAGTCCGTGACTTTGCTTCCCTTATGAGTTGCAAGAAAGTTATTGTTACCGCGAATGTTCCAACCTGACTTTCCCCCCCACCATTGATGGCGTTTAGACATCACCATAGAATCACGTATCACTGTAGTGTCTATTGGAGAGAATATTTTACTTTTATCAGTTTTCTTTATTGCATTAATAATATGATCTAATCTTTTCCTATCCTCTGGTTTAAGATTATTTTTTAATCCTGCACTAGGCTCATCGCTAACTAACGAGAGTATTTCGTCATTGAGTGCACGACGGTGATCTTCTTTTTCCAGAAAATCAAAATCTTTACAATTATCTTGGATAATTTTATAGACTTCTTTTGTATATCCGGGTGTGACATCATAGTCTGTATAAATACCACCATGGTTTTTTAATATATACATGCGCAACTGATCGGTGGCAGCAGCATAGTTGCCTCGAAGAATTAACTCTTGCTGATACTGTTGTTTTCTATGCACCTTTTTCAGATCAGGTAAGGATGTTGCTTCGTTTAATTTTATTTTTTCTCTACCAAAAACTTCTACTAATTTATTTTCTATTTCTTTTATTTTATCTTTATTGCCTTGTAAGATTTTTTTGAATTCTTCTATTTTTTTCTCATCGTAGTGTAAGGCTTCTTTCAAAAATGAAATACGATCATTATCATTAAAATTCAGCAGTCCTTTCGTGTACGCATAGTTCATCACGGCATCCTGAACTTGCAACATTGATTTGAACAGATAAGTGTTAAAAAGAGAGGTTAATTTATTATTGAACTCTTCACTTAAGTCCGTTTTTTTCATTAAACGGGATGTTTCTTCCTCGCTTAATGAATAAATCAGTTCGTTCTTAGCATTTTCAAAAGCAGCTTCTCTCAATTGTTTATTAAATTCATATGCCGACATGGCATTGGGATCAGTCCATAAATTGAAAACGAAATCAGGGTATGCTGATTTATAAGCTTTTGCATATTTGGTAATACTCTCTGGTGGTGCACCAGCAATCCAAATAACATGGATATTCTTATCAATTTCAACTTTATGTGACTTATACTCCGTTTGTATTTCACTAATTAGTTCAATAATATTATTTTTTTCAGATCGATAGTTCTCTTTTCCATTTTCGGCATTAAAATCTTTATATATTTTCGACAAAACATTGGCTTGTTGTTTTAGTTTCTCTATACCTTCCCTACTGTTTTTATCACTTAGTGATTGATATTCATCTATACTCTCCTTTAATGAATCAAGTAATTCATGATTAATTTCTTTTTTTTGTATAGATCCATTGAAAATTTTCTCTTCAATATTACTGCTGGTAAGGTCATATTTATTTTCTATATTTAAACGATTTACTTCTTTATTATCTATACTGTCCAGACTTCTTTTTTTTATTGTTTTTTTAATGTGACTATCTAGTGCTATTGAAGTTGGTTCATGATACATGTGATACGGTGAGACTGAATCTGCTATAGTAGATGCATGTGGGATAACTGATGTTGTTTCTTCTTGGTGTATATTATTACTACCAATGAGAGGCACTGAAGAAGCGGTGCCAGACATCAATAACCCAAGTCGATGCATAACCATTGATTTCCAATTCCCACTCGTAGTTACAAGAGGTGTGCTCTTTGGTTTAATTGTTTTTCTTATTTCTTCTTGAATTAATCCTCCAATAGCTACTACATCTTCTGTTGAGACGTTTTTTATCTTTGTTATTCTATTGATAAAAGGTTCATGAGTTGTTTTTTCTGAGTTATTAATTTCTGCAAATTTATTTGATACACTATTTGTTTTCATTTTATTCTATCAACTTCTAAATTAATTAAGCACTTTTAATATAATTTTATTGAAATTTTTATTTGGTGACGTATTAAATTTAAATTTCCCTCTCTTTTGCAAAGCAGAACATGTTCTTGTATACACGGCTTTGTTGCGTAATAGTGAATTCGCGAAGAATTGGAGCCAAAATTCAGAACAAAACTCTTAGGTGATTCCAGTTATCTACCAAACGATAAGGCTTGAATGGGCCTGTTACCGCTTGAGGAATAACAGATGAAGTGGATTATTCTTTTACGCAACAAAGCCGATCTGATCGTAGATTGATGCTTTAGTTCCCTGATTTAGGAAACAAAGCCACAACTTTAGTTTCCCTCTACATATTATTTATCTTCTAATAAGTCAAATATGTTCGTACCTCGTAAAATTGAGACTTTGCTTGTTTCAAAGCCAAGTGTTGTATTCTTTATAATCATTGCTATTGTTAGATTTGTTTTTATTTGACGTTTTTTCGTAATCCATTCCAAAACAAGCCCCAAATCCAAGTACTTTTACTCCAACATTAACACTTTTATCTTTACCAGCGTTGTTTACTTCTACAGCTACACTAGCAAGCGGTGTGTCAAATCCAACACGTACCGCTTTTATTTTTATTCCATCGATAGTATCCATACCTAACATCACTGGCTTCTCAGGCATGTTTTCTATTGCAATGGTGCTAATCGATGATATAGCAATCATGTTTTTTTGGATGTCGCTTTGAAGCATAAATTCACTGTTGAGATTTGGTAAAGAAACACTGCGTTGAAGCATATTACAAACTCCTTAAATTTCAGTTTCATTTATTTTAATTGGACAGAGTAACCCTAGGGAAAATTAAATTTATTTATATTTTAGTCGTCAGTATCGATACCTACTAGATATTCATTTAAAAAGCAAGCATCAAGAATTATTCACCGACATCAGAAAGAGATGAAATAACAGCTATCGGCAGGTTTGTTGAAAAAAAACATCCTCAGTCATAATCCTAGAATAACATTTCCCACATTGCCTGACGTGGACCAATAACATGCTAAACATATACCGTAATTTTAATTTTTTTGACGCCACAGTTCTATATTGTCCGTGATATGATATGCATCAAATTGTTTTTTTGAATAGGTTTATCACAATTCACCTATGTTAGGTTTCTTGATTAGATAATCATGGGTAAAATCACATTCGTCAGCGCAGCTATCTATGTGCTGATGATATTGACCGTAAAACTTCATTGTGAAACTTTAATGTTTCATACCTTAAGAAAGCCAGCGACATGGATGTGTAACTGGCTTTCTTTTTATACCCACTTTTCATTATTTATTTTAAATGGATAATGGAAACCTTTATTTGAGGTAGGGCTCATCAACCAAAATGCCTCGCCAAAATGGTTATATTTAAACTCTTCGAAAAATTAGAAATGCTTTTTCTACAATTGCATATAACTCCCTCTAAATCGAAAATTACAGTGTGATTTTTTGGAACAGTCTCAATTTATTCATCAAACGAGCCAATTCTAATACAATAACCAGACAAGCAACTCGCATTGGATTAAATACTCAGCAGCTAGCGAACAACTCGACCACATTAGCCTATTACCATACACTGAAGCCTCATTACAAAAAAAGTGAACCAGAAACACGCAACAAAACCGTAGCTCTCTGAAAGCAAGGGGGGCTAAGAACCTATCTCAGTAGGCATTATCTAAGCAAAATCAACACCTATTGAAAACACTATAAATGAGCTCAACGCAGCGCTTAATCTCTGGTGCACGCAGGGCAAAAATGGAGTCGCTACTGCATATCCACAAAACTAACTATTCTTTAGGTACACATCAAAAAAAGAGCGGACAAGCATGATGTAATGAACAACATTCTTTTTGCTCACAGAAAGAGTCGCAAGCGGAGTGTGCGCAATGCGAAAGATGCTATCAAACACTGAAATACTGTCAGAAAATCAAACATAGCGATTAATACAAATTAATCATTTCCCAAAATACATAAACCACCACCCAAAAGCAGCTTACACTCAAATTGTCACGTAGTTTACAATTTAAGCAAAAAAAAAAGAGGGCATAATGCCCTCTTTAACTCCTGAATACCTTGCTCACAGATATCTAAGAAAAAAGCTCGATAGGTGGCTTTTTACTCAGAAACACAAGAGACAAATCTCGCCTGCTCTGGAGCATGGCTACTTTTGTAACCAGTATACATGTTAATGTTATGATAAGTGCCTTTGCGACTTATTTCCGAATCAGTCCCGTATGTGTTCGATGTTGGCCATCCATGACTTAGATATAAGCTTCGGTTTTCTTTAAACAACGCCTCCAATTGTTCGATTGTCGCTAGTTTCCAATTACTTCTATCATGATAATTAGCTTGGCTTAATAGCTGACAAAATTCACGTGCCATCGCATGAGAGAACCTTGCAGGCTTTAGACCATTTGGCCCATAAACACCATCTTCTGAAAACGTGTTGTAATAAGCAGCATTAAGCTCTTTGGCAAAGTCAACAGTTGGAGTTGAAGTATAGAGCGTTGTTGGGTTTTTCTTTAGTTTTGTTACTACCGGACCAGGGTTGGATTGAACTCGAATGCTATGCGAGTCGCTGAAGCCATCTACTGTCACTTGCAGTGAAGCTTCTCCTGGATGAATACCACGCGCAACGCCTTTGTCCAATTTTACAATCGCGCTATCCGAAACCGAAATATCAACCCCCTCTTTAATCTCTACCTCGCTTCCGTCAGCGAATTGCCCCATTACTCTGATAACAGCCTCACTACCCTGAGAATAGGTGTTCGAAATTATCTCAGGGACAACCTCTAGGTTAATTCCTTTTAACTCATTCACAGAAACATGAATAGTTTGAGTCTCACTTTCAACTCCATCTTTCATTGCGGTTAGTGTCACGACCCCAGCTCGCAACGTCGTAAGAAGCCCATCTTTCGATACTGTAGCGATATTTTTGTCTGATACTTTCCACTCAACTTGATGAGTCATGTTAAGCTCTGTATCGTCAGTAAAATGCCCTGTCACATGCAGTTGCACTACCTCATTGGTAAAAACTTTACTGATGTTTGGTGATACTGTTAACTTATCTAAAACAACCTCATAGACTTCGATGTAGTGTGGCTCACTTTCAATATTATCTATCTTTGCCGAAATAAGAGTGCTTCCTGCTTTCAAACCTTGCAAACCCTCAATAGGATCAATCTTAATCGTAGATTGGTCTGAGATATTCCAAGAAATCTGAGATGACACATTATGACGTCGACCATATCGATCAACTCCCATTACATACCAGTGCGCTTGCTCGCCAACTTTTATTGAATGAGGAAGACCAACAACATCTAATGAAACATAAGGGGACTCAATCACATCCATAGGAACTGGCCAACTCGTTACCCCGTTGCTTGCAGCAGCTGTAATAGTGGTTGAACCTTGGCCAATACCAGTAGCAACCCCATTACTGATACTTAATACACTTTCATTACCGACGGACCAAGACACCGATGGAGTGATATCAATGTATGCCCCATCAGAAAAACGTCCTAAGGCTTCGAGTTCTGTAGATTTTCCTCTAATCAACTCCCAATCACTCGATCCCACCCTCAGATCAGTTAACTCAACATCATTAACAGTAATGTTATAGTTTTCTGTTTTATCATAAACAGAACATTGAACTTGATACGAACCAGGTTTTACACCAAGCAACAGGTTGTCCTGAATTTTTAACCCAGTAGAATGAGTGATACATGACACGCGGTCTGTCAAGTCAACTGTTTCCCCCTCAACGGTCTTATCTGTAGCGGTAATAGAGATTACACCATCAACTGGGATCAGTGTTGGATTATCATTAAAGTGCCAGTTCGAATATTTGTTTTCCATTTCAAATAGAATATTTGTCTGGGAACTAGCGAAACTATGCGTACTTATCAAAGCTAATGTGGTGAATATTATATTTTTCTTCATTTAAACCTCCTAAAAACACCAACTCAAACAAAATACCGCCTTGTTTGGAAGGCGCCCCTATATAAGAACGCAAAAGAAAAAAGCTGAATAATGAAATAACAAGGATAATAATGAAAAATGACGGCATTTCAAAAAACTTATAAATCAGAATGTTACGAGTATAGTAGTAACTTAGAAAAAACCTCTCTATCAAACAAACGAGGTTTTGGCATAAGGCTACGAGGATTAGCTGATGTTAAAACATTAACTGAGTGAACTATTGGTTGCTGAATACCATAGATTATGTATCAAATTCTCTGCAATCAGCTAACCCACTTTACAAATACATAAATACTTCATGCACTCCTCTGAGGCAGTGGGCATCTTCTATTTTTGGCAAGAGTACCTCCCAGAAAAAACATGGTGAAATATTAATTATCATGAGAAACAGATCGTGTCTCATTGTTGAAATTATTTTTATGGGGTAGCATAAGAGTTACTTGATATCCTAAATAACATCTTAATAGTGCTACACATCGTTGTTACTCTTTTTGATTATAGAGCCTACGCTGTGTTATTTAATACAAGTTAAATCAGCATTTACCTTCTTTGATATAGAAATGCTATAGAAAAGAGTCTGTTAGAGAAGCGGAGAAATGTGTATCGAGAAGAAAAAATGATTTAAATTATGGAGTGTATTCTTTTAGAGGAACGGGTGGATTGCTGAGAAGCAGTAGCTATGGAAAAAAAGCAAAAAGAGACTTTCATAAATTACTAAATGATGAACAATTTTCGAAAATACATTGTAGTGGTTTTGTTGGTGGTATAGCACAAATAGTAGATGCTAAAAGAAATGATATGGAACCATCAATAGTTAAGATTCACACAAAACACACATCACCATCAAAACTACTCAAATATTTAAAGTCAAACAGTGAAATAATAAGAGTTGGTAAGATAGTAATATAGATTTATTTAGATAGAATCTATTATCGAATTAACTTTAACCTTAAATACAGTTATTTCTTATTAATGGTAATATTTCACTATTTCAAATTTTTAAGCCCCCCCTAATAAAGACAGGGAATTCAATGGCTTTTAACTATTCATACTACAGGGAGAAAAGTCTAAGGTGAAACGCTTCTAATTTTGCTTAGACAGACCCGCCGAAGAATTATACATATATCTGACGATGGCGATATCCTAACCGTTAATTATATTAGTCATTTTTACCATACCCCCACCAGAATTGGTAGGGGTAAATAAGTTATGCTGTTGTCTGATTAAAATAAAACACCACCTTTTTACGGTTTGTAAATATCCATATAAACTCCATTATAGTCTCTTTTCTCAAGTAAGGAGATATGTAAGATACTGCTATTATTAGCAACATCATTTTCCCATGTTTTTTCTGTCACCATCAGCATTGAGTTTGGCGGGAATATTGCTTCAAGAGTTCTACCCTTTTCTACTATTGCAGGATTACCTTTAATGGTTATAACTACTGGTACGGTATCCGTTGCTCCTGTTATTTCAAAAAAGAAATCACTATTCAACATTTGAGTTTTATCCGTTCCAGAAGAAATAAAACCTTTGTCGGAAACAACATCCCCTATCTTTGCGTTAGTTAATACTTTATAATCATCACTTGCGATTCGAAACACTGATATCGGGTCACCTTCCACTCTTCCTGAATCAATGCATCTTATCATTGACTCAACATTTTTGATTCCTTCACTTCCAAATGTTTTAGTTAATGAACGTTCGTCATTTTTCCTTAGGTAATCATTTATAGGACTGCTACCTATTTTATCGTAATCAAAATTTATTTTTGCTGTAGGTTTTAGGTGTTTATTTTCTTGGGCTTTAAAAGATAACCCTGAATATAACTGTTGTTGTGAAATGTATTTCTGTCTTTTTTGGATCAACACCTTATTTTTTTCTTCATACTTTTTAATTTCACTAGCATTACTTTTGACACTTTCAATTTTTCTTGAAAGGCTTTGTATTTCTTTTTCATTTTTTGCAAGCTTTATTTTGACAATACGACTGGCTAGACTGTAATCGCCGATTTTCGCTGCTCTACTTGAATGATTTAGTGTTCGTGCGATAAATTTTTCAATTGGTATCATAAACTACTCTCCTACACGGTTAGTTAAATATTGTGTTAGCCAATTGTTGGCTTAAATAAAATAGGATTCAAACAACATATTCGATATAAAAACCAATGACATAATTTTAATGAGTGCATGACAGTGGTTTTAAAATAATATGAGTTTTCTTAATAGCAACTGAAACCCGTAATATCCCCTTCCTATATTGCTTTCTGTATCTAGATGAAAAAAGGATGATGCAAACACTGTAATTGATTTAGAGAGTAAACCATGATGTTTTTCCACTTTTTCTCGTGAATCAGCGTTCGTGCTCAACTTTGTTTTTCATATCTAAGACCTTGGATGTCCTCGTATCCCTCTAGTTCATTGGTTTGTATTTGCGCAGTATTTTACACTATGCCACTACAATCACTAATCCAAAAATAAGAAAGCTAGAGTTTATTAGGCGTTATACTGTTAGTTGTTTTATAACTTTAGATATAAGGATGCTGAATTAATGAATGTAAACGTTAAGATCTTGGCTTCTCCTCGAGCTAGGCTACAAAGCCCTAAACAAACGCACATCTAATATCATCAACTATCTCTATTAGATAAAGAGTAACTATGTGGGGATAAATAACCATTTGAAACCTTATAAGTCAAACATCCATAGCCACTTATCGTTCGTTTTTTCCTTACAACATATTCACTCAGTTTTTTTTTGTCCTTATTTCGCGTATAAAAATCATCCCAAAAACCTTCAAAAGACATATGTTTAAAACTCGCATATCACAAACCTAATTTAGTTAATATGGATTTTATTCTTTTTTAGGTCACCAGAATTATTCTGAAAAATAAAGATACAAACAGGCTTTATTGCTCAATTCAGTGAAAAAATGTGACTGACCATGTTGCTTATTTTGTGCGAAGCATCGCGCAAAGAACTTGTACAGAGCTCAAAGCGGTTTTGACAACATCAAAAGGCGAGCTGGGCTCAAGGTGCATCCAGAAAGAACTGCCTGAGAACGATGTTCATCATAATGTTAAAACCATTGCAGCCAGTATGAGGCATCAGAATTTAACGCCCAAAGTCACACGCAAGCTCAAATCTACTAAGGGCAGCAAGCATAAGATGACGATTGCTATGAGCCTGAAGACTCAAGACTTCAATACAGTGAATAAAATCAAAAGTATGCAGGTGGCATTACCTATATCACTACAAGCGAAGGTCAGCTCTACTTGGCAGTAATTATTGATTTTGATTCAAGAGAACTAATTGACTGCTCTATGGATACAAGAATACCTGCTACGATAGTCTGCAATGCACGATCTAGGGTATTATTACATCACAGATTCCCTGTACAAATTTTCGTTCATCGTGATCGAGGTGATCATTGCTGTTCAAAAAATTCTCGAGGCCTGATAACTATAACTTCTTGTAATCTAGAAAAAAGTATAAGTAGAAAAGGAAATTGCTAGGAAAATGCTTATGTTGAGATATCCTTCCATTCTATAAAAGTGGAAGCGGTCTAGCATGAGCCGATTTGACGAGAGACTAGGCCCCCAAACGTTCTGTGCGCGCATAGAGTTATGATCTGACGAGAAAGCACCGTGCTCTTGGCTTGGATATTTAAGCCCAACTAACTTTGAACAACAAAATCTCGCTTAATCACTTGCCCAGTTTGGATGGATAAGTTCAAACGGACATACGCTAAAAAACGAAAAGCCACCCATGATATCCGGGTGACTTTATTACGTCATGGACCTCAATGTGAGCAAACTTAATCCACTTTGGGCAGCATACCTTTGTCTACAATGAAATCAATAATTTTTTGAAGACCAATACCATCCTTCAGGTTGGTAAAGACGTAAGGTTTTTCTGGGCGCATACGAGCAGTATCTGCCTCCATAACATCCAGTGATGCTCCAACATACGGCGCTAGGTCTATCTTATTGATCACCAACAAATCAGAGCGGGTGATGCCAGGGCCCCCTTTACGTGGGATCTTTTCACCTTCAGCAACGTCAATGACATAAATGGTTAAATCTGCCAACTCTGGGCTAAATGTTGCGCTCAAATTGTCGCCACCACTTTCGACAAAAACCACATCTAAATTTTTGTGACGTTTTGCTAATTCTTCGACCGCCGCTAAATTCATAGAAGCGTCCTCACGGATTGCGGTATGAGGACATCCTCCTGTTTCAACACCAATTATGCGATCAGCATCTAGTGCTTGTGCGCGTGTTAAAATTTTTGCATCTTCTTGCGTATAGATGTCATTCGTAACGACCGCAATTTGATATTTGTCACGTATTGTTTTACATAGGATTTCAAGCAGGGCTGTTTTACCTGACCCCACAGGACCTCCGACACCAATTCTCAGCGGTTGTTTGTAATCTTGATTATTATATTCTTGCATTTTTTCTCTCATGAACGGAAAAGACGAGTGTATTGCGTCTCATGCTGACAGCTTGCTATCACCTGAGCTGGAGTAAAACTACCAATCCGATCGCACGGCCATCTCATCGATTTCTCGATGACCTCTGGCACAAACTTAGTGAGATCAATTAGCAACTTTTGACCTGCAGTTTGTCCTAAAGGAATAAGCTTCACACCAGCCATTACGGCGTTTTCTAACCAGCTCCACGTGTAAGCGGAGCAAAGTTTCACCAAGGGGATCTCCCACTTCTCCGCAGCTAGAGCAAAAGCAGCAACTTGAGTTTGATTGACCAACGGAAAAGTGTGCTCCGACAAATCGATCCCCAGCTGAGGAAGCAACTTGGCAAATGCAGCCCCACGTTGACGCTCTTCTATTCTGAGCTCTTTTGTCTCTCGACTTGCGACAATGAAATCACACCAATACTGCGCTTTCTCATAGCTCTGCACACCAAGCAAATGATGCAACTGGATCAAAATTGGTATTTCTAACGTCGCTAGGCTGTCTTGCATTTGTGAGGTTAACCACAATGCAAGACTTTGCTCATCCTTGACCCAACCTTTTTCGATTGCCCATTCGAGCCCTTGAGAATATGTGAACGCACCTACAGGTAGTGATGGGCTAATAAGTTGATACAAACGTAAATCTGTCAACATAGAAATCCTTAATACAACAGATTTACATTAATGATGATGGTGACCGTGAGAAGCACCACTTATTGAGCCACCGTAAGCTCCGGGCTCAGGTTGGTATTTAGCTCGCTCAACACGAACCCCCAAACCAAGTCCTTTGACCATATCATCGAGTACATGATCATGCAGATAGCGGCACCAACCTAGCTCCACTTGTAGTGGTACATGCCTGTTTCCCAGGTGATAACACGCTTTGGCAAGTAACAATAAATCGTCAGTAAAAGCTGTAGATACCACCTCCTCAGCCGCCTCAACAAGAGCAATTTCACCGGTCTCTGCTTGCAGAAGATCACCTTCTTTTAATACGGTTCCGCGAGGTAAAAACAAACCAGCTTCATCACCGTTATTCAAGCAAACCTTTAGTCTGCTTTTAGTTCTCTCATCCATGGTTAAACATACGCTCAGGCAATTTTCTCTGTCGGTGAAATTAGCTCTACCTTCACTGTTAATAACTTGTGTGAATCGAATCATTGCTCTCTCCCACACCTCCCTGAACACATAAACAGGGAAGTGCTAATGGTTAACCTAGAATAAAAAATAGCGCTGCGTCATTGGTAGCTCTGTTGCAGGCTCGCACACAAGAGGAATACCATCAGCTTTAACTAGATAGGTCTGCGAGTCTAGCTCAATCGTCGGGGTGTAACTGTTGTGTACCATGTCTTGCTTAGAAAGGTTTCGACAACCTTTTACCTGACCAATCATACTTTGTAGCTTCAGTTTTTCAGGCACCCCTGCTTCGATACTCGCTTGCGACATAAAAATCATTGATGTGCTGTACATCGCCTTTCCATAGCTTGCATACATTGGGCGATAGTGTACAGGCTGTGGCGTTGGGATCGCTGCGTTCACGTCTCCCATCGGGGCATAAGCTACCAATCCACCTTTAACAACAAGCGCAGGTTTAATACCAAAAAAGGCAGGGTCCCAGATAACGATATCTGCCAGTTTACCAACCTCGATAGAACCAACTTCATGCGAGATGCCATGTGCTATAGCTGGATTAATAGTGTACTTCGCGACATAACGTTTGAGACGTTGGTTGTCGTTGAATGCGCTATCCCCTTCTAAAGAACCGCGCTGCAACTTCATTTTGTTTGCACATTGCCATGTTCGAGTAATTACCTCTCCAACTCGTCCCATTGCTTGCGAGTCCGATGACATAACAGAGATAGCCCCCAAATCATGAAGAATATCTTCGGCAGCAATTGTTTCTCGACGAATTCGTGATTCAGCAAATGCCACATCCTCCGGAATGGAAGGATCTAAGTGATGGCAGACCATCAACATATCCAAGTGCTCATCCACTGTATTTATGGTGTAAGGCATAGTTGGGTTTGTTGATGCTGGAATGATGTTAGGTTCACCTACTGACTTGATCACATCAGGCGCATGACCGCCACCAGCCCCTTCAGTGTGAAAGACGTGAATGACTCGATCACCAATAGCACGAACAGTTTCTTCATAGAAACCACCTTCATTAAGGGTATCGGAGTGAATGGCCACTTGAACATCCATCTCATCCGCAACGTTCAAACAGTTGTTAATCGCTGCAGGAGTTGCCCCCCAGTCTTCATGGATTTTTAAGCCCATCGCGCCCGCTTCAATCTGCTCACGGATCGCTTCTGGTTGACTCACACAACCTTTTCCGAATAGCCCGACGTTGATAGGAAGCTCATCGACTGCTTCCAACATTCTGTGCATATTCCAGATGCCAGGGGTGACTGTTGTAGCATTAGTACCAGCTACAGGGCCAGTGCCACCACCGATAAAAGTAGTGACACCCGATGACAAGCCTTCTTCTGCTTGTTGTGGGCAGATAAAGTGAATGTGCGTATCAATACCACCAGCGGTGATAATTTTACCTTCACCAGCAATGACCTCTGTTGCTGGGCCAATGACAATATCTACTTTTGGCTGAATATCCGGATTTCCTGCTTTACCAATGCCCGCTATTCTGCCGTTTTTGATGCCAATGTCAGCTTTCACGATCCCCCAATGATCGAGTATCAACGCATTAGTGATCAGAACATCGACACAGCCATCATTCGTCACTTGGCTTTGTCCCATACCATCACGAATGACTTTACCGCCGCCAAACTTGACCTCTTCGCCGTAGATCGTGAAATCCTGTTCGACTTGCAAAAACAGCTCCGTGTCAGCTAAACGCACGCAATCGCCAGTAGTAGGCCCAAACATATCGGCATAGGCCTGACGCGAAATTTTACTCATGATCTATCCTGTAATTTTCCCATTATTGCGCCCTGAAATCCGTAGACTTCTTGCTTACCAGCAAACGTAACCAGTTCGACGGTTCGGCGTTGGCCTGGCTCAAATCGAACCGCCATTCCGGCGGGAATATTAAGGCGGAATCCCAACGCTTCATCGCGGTCAAAATCTAAGAATTTATTTACTTCAAAAAAATGGTAATGCGACCCAACTTGTATAGGGCGATCACCCAAATTAGAAACACGTAAGGTTTTGGTTCGACGTCCTTCATTCAGAACAATGTCACCTAATTCGTGGTTTACTCTAATCTCACCCGGAATCATTAATTTACTCCTACACAATTGGGTCATGGATCGATACGAGTTTAGTCCCATCAGGAAATGTACACTCGACTTGTATGTCAGTGATCATTTCAGGTACACCTTCCATGACATCTTCAGCGGTTAAGATTGTCCGCCCATAACTCATAAGCTCAGCGACCGTTCGACCATCACGGGCACCTTCCATAATCTCACAACTGATCAAAGCTATCGCTTCAGGGTAGTTCAGCTTTAAACCTCGTGCACGGCGTCGCTCCGCGACCAAACCTGCTGTAAAAAGGAGTAACTTATCTTTCTCTCTTGGTGTTAGTTCCACTGTGATACCTACAATCTTTACGTCGCCCAAATTCTTGGTATGTCAGGTACATAACCTAACCAGAGCTTGCGACATGTTTTCCAAATCAGGACTAAGCAGCCCATAATTTCCTCTGTCTGATGACCGAGTGCTCGAACAGTCAATAAACCATCAACATCTGTTAAACCGATTTCCAACGACTCTTTTGTTTGCATCAAGTAGTCTTGAATCGAGCGATGAACTAACTCTTTCAAAGCTTCACTTGCGGGATATATATACATAGCTCCAAGCATCGGAAACTCGCGCATTCCGGCCGCTTTAAACTTCGTACTATCTACACAGAGCGAATCTGCTAGTATAAGTTTGTCATCAACAAAGATTTTGGTTTGTCCGATGACATTACCGGATTCAAATGTCTCATTGAGCATTGGACGGCCAAAACACTGCATATCCCACCCAATAAAACGCGATGACACCTTTAATGAAATGTTTGTTTCAAGTATTGCGGCAGCAGAGGGAAAAAAGATATTTTCGAGAGGTAGCCATTCTAAAAAAGCATCCTCTTCTACGCGTAAATTCTGTGCTTGGCGCGCAACCTCACCTATGCTGCGATAAAACTTGGTTGCTCCAGGCGTAGTAATCAAGGAATGTGCACCTTCTTCAACCACAACATTGATGCTAAGTAAGTCCCCTGCAACAACACCACCTGGAGGGTGCAATAAATAGGTATGAGAGCTCCCGTGTTCGGGATAAAACGGTCGTTGCACCATTAATGGCCCAACTTGCTTCCTTTCAATAAGGCGAGTGATGCCTCTCTTCAATTGGTAACGCAGATAGATCTCTGCCACCCAACCCGATGACGAGCTGGACATATCAAACATACGAACCTCTGCCGATCCGACATAAAAATAAAGGAAGATCCCAACACTTCATATTAGAAAAAGAAAATGGGATTAAAAGAGAGAGTGGCTGCTTTCACACATTAGTACGGTGAAACATTGACGCTTTTACTCGCATTAATTCAATTGAATAAGTGCATTTTTTATCAGATGAAATAAAACGGTATTCGACTTGTCATCGCGCCGACAAGCCACTCTCTGGTCGAGATAATACATCCAGATTGTTGGGATTGGCACTTTGAAAAAATGACATAAAATATAGAAATAAGCCCATACAAACACTCACAAAACAAAATGAGCGAATATCTATATTCACAGATGTTGCAGCTTTGCCAATTGAACAATACTTTATCGCTCCAATTCATCTATGGAGTGTAAAATCAACAAATGAAAAAGCTACCCGTGCTTTTAATAGCTGCGCTACTCTGCGCTTTTTCTACATCTTCTTATGCGTCACAACCAAACACTTTATTTGTTGCTCTCGGGGACGAACCTGTAAAAGGATTTGACTCGGTCCTTGGTTGGGGAAAGTATGGGAACCCTCTAATTCAATCTACTTTATTGAAATATAATAAAAATTTTGAATTACAAGGCGATCTCGCTATTTCTTGGCAGCTATCTGAAGACAAGCTTTCTTGGTCTATCAAAATCCGCTCAGATATTCTTTTTAGCGACCTTTCTTCCTTAACAGCAGAGGACGTCGCATTCACATTTCTTCAAGCGAAGCGCACATTGAGTGCTCATGATCTGTCAAACCTAAAAGACGTCGTGGTGCTTTCTCCTACGCATTTACGCTTCGATCTAAAGCAGCCAGATATTACATTTATCGACCACTTTGTTTCTATAGGTATCGTGCCAAAACACGCCTACTCTAAAAACTATGCTCAATATCCAATAGGTTCTGGGCCTTACCAATTTGTTCAATGGAAAAAAGGCCAGTCTGTCACTTTACGTGTTAATCCAAACTACTATGCTGAGAAACCAGCTTTTAACGAGCTAGTGATTGTTTTTGGAAGCGAGTCCTCACGCTTTGCGTTGTTCAAAACAGGTCAACTTCACCTAACAACGTTACCTCAAAAATTCGTGAGCTCATTACCGAAAGAGAGCAAACTCTGGTCCATCAATAGTGTTGATAACCGCGGTATTGTCTGGCCAATGCTCTCAACAAAAGAGGGAAATAAAGAAAGTGCGATTAGTAGCGATATTGCTATTCGTCAAGCCGTAGATCTGGCAATCGATCGCTCTGTTATTATTCAACAACTATTAAATGGATACGCACATCCAGCATACTCTGTTGCCGATGGCTTACCCTGGGGTCCAATGACTCCCTCAGAGCACCATTACGATGTAAAGCGAGCTCAGCAAACGTTAACCTCTGCTGGATGGATTGATAGTAACAACGACGGAATAAGAGAGCGTAACAGCATCAATGCAGAAATGACGCTCTACTACAAGGCCGGTGACAGTGTAAGAGAAGAATTAGCAATTACTATCAGTCAAATGCTAAAACCTATTGGCATCAAGTTAGACATTGTCGGTGCTGACTGGGACACTATTGCAAAACATATGCACAACAATCCTGTATTAATGGGATTTGGCAGTCATTCAGCCAATGAAATTCGGTCTTTATTTCACTCTGATTATGCGGGCGTGGATTTTTACAACTCTGGTTTATACCAAAACGAAGAGGTAGATCATTTAATCGATCAAGCTATTCATGCTTCTTCTTGGCAAGAGTCTCTGCCGCTTTGGCAAGAGTCTCAAAAGCTCATCGAAAAGGACTTACCTTGGACTTGGTTGGTCAACCTAGACCACCTATATGCTACCAATAAATGTTTGGACCTCGGCTCACCATTAACGGAACCTCACGCCCATGGTTGGCCACTAGTGAGCAACATCGCCGAATGGCGCTGGGTATGTCAATGAACCGCCACGGCTTATTGATGTTGCTGAGAACATTTCTGCTCCTCGTGGTAACGGTGATGGGCATCGTACTACTAGTATCTCACTCCCCGACCGATCCGGTTAACGAGTTCTTAGGCGGCAATGTATTTTCAGTTTCCAGTGAGCAAAGGGATAACATCGCGCATATTCTAGGTACGAATATGTCCGAGCTAGATAGGCTCACCGATTGGCTTGTACAAATAACTCATGGGGAATGGGGATATTCAAACTATTACCAACAACCTGTTAGCGATGTGCTTAAAGAAAGAAGCGGTAATTCGCTTAACTTGTTGGTTTTCAGCTGGAGTCTGACCTTATGTTTTGGTTACGGTCTGGGGCTAGTAGCTGGACTTAAAAATAAAAGCGCACTAGGGAAATGTCTTTACTACTGCTCATGGATCTTATCTTGCTTACCCAGCTTTTGGGTCGGCATTATTCTCATTGCCATATTTGCACTTAAGTTGCACTGGTTCCCTGTAGGAGGAGCGACCTCATTGTCCATCGTTAACTCGACGTGGCAGGATAATTTACAACACATGATCTTACCTATCGTTTGTTTAGTTTTAGTTGGAATAGGCCCACTAATACTACACACCAAAGAAAAAGTAGTTTCATTACTTGATAGTGATTATGTCAAGTACGCGCAAATGCACCAAATACCAAAGAAGCGTTTGATCTGTCAATATTTAATTAAAGGAAGCCTTGTCCCTACAGTTACCTTACATTTTGCAGCTTTTGCCGAGTTGCTCGGTAACGCCGTGCTCATTGAAAGTGTTTTTAACTATCCCGGACTAGGTAATGCGTTTGTTTACTCTGGGCTAACGAAAGATAGTCATTTATTACTAGCATTAAGCTTGTGTACCACACTGATGATCGCCACCGGAAATGCATTCGCCAATATCATTCAGCGAATCAGCCAGCCTAGTAGCTTTCGTCCTTAAAATGAAAACACCTTTTATGAAAACAAAATCATACTGGTCAACATTTGCATTCATTGGACTACTGATTTTTGCTTACTTCTGGCCCAACTCAGGTCAAGAAATGAATTTGCTGGCTCGACTTTCCCCACCTAACTATTTGCACTGGTTTGGTACAGATTGGTTGGGCAGAGACATGTTCAGTAGAACTCTTAAAGCATTAATGCACAGCCTATCAATGACTGGAATCGCGATTTTTTTTAGTGCGATCATCGCTTTAATTTTAGCAATCATTGCAAACTTAAACCGTGGATGGAACATGCTCATCGATTTCATAGTGGATTGCGCACTGTCGCTGCCAAGCTTACTGCTACTGATGATTTTGACCGTAAGTTTTGGTAGCGGTTCACAAGGCGTCATGTTTGCTATCGCTTTAAGTCACTGGCCAAAGCTGACTCGTTTATGCAAGAGCGAAATTCAATCTCTTATGTGCTCTGACTATATCAGCCATGCTTTAAACTTCGGACACAAGAAAATTCATGTCATTTTACAGCATGCATTCCCACACTTGCTGCCACAATGGATGACCGGAATGCTGTTACTTTTACCACATGGCTTGCTTCATTCTGCCGCTTTATCTTTTCTTGGATTTGGCTCAGATCCGACACGTGCGTCAATGGGGAAAATATTTGATGAAGCTAATTCTTACCTACTAACTGGACAGTGGTGGTTAGCTGTCTTACCCGGTTTGATGCTCGTCTTTACTATTATTTTATTGTCTCACTGCACGCGCGTGTGGGTACGCAACAATCATTTGAGAGCCCCGTCATGCTGTCTATGAATAATGTATCAATTTATCAACGTTACACAAAAGAACACGTGTTAAGCTCACTGACCTTCTCCGTAAAACCAAATGAAATCGTTGCTCTCGTCGGAGAAAGTGGTGGTGGTAAAAGCTTGCTTGCCCAATTACTCATGAAAGCACTGCCAGATGACTTTAATTTCAGTGGTCAAATTGTCAACTCGTATTCCACTGCATTAATCGCGCAGCACGCGACGGCGTTAAATCCAGATTTAAAAATAAGACAACAGCTTGAGCTGTTTCGTTGCTCTCACATGCAATTATTGCCTCTCTTAAAAACGGTGGGGTTGAGTGAAGAGATAGTCAATGCCTACCCTTATCAACTCTCAGGTGGCATAGCGAAGCGCGTATTAGCATGCTTAGCTATAATGCAAAACTCTTCATTAATTATTGCAGATGAACCGACCTGCGGGTTAGACCCAGAGAGCTCGCAGCGCCTTATGGCACTGTTTCGCTCACTCAGTAAGTTGGACAAAAGCTTTTTACTTATCAGCCATGATTTGCCATTGATGATGTCGATTGCAGATAGGGTCATCGTACTTGCTAATGGCGAAATCATTGAAGAAGTCTCGCCAAATCAAATCAAAAATGGTCATTGTGATTATTACACTAGTGCGCTCTGGCAAGCACAACCACAATTTTGGAGTCAAAAATTTTGATTAAGCTAGATACAGGCGTTTTTAAATATCAAAAGGCTTCCATTCACCTGCCATATTTGGAGCTTAAATGCGGAGAAGTTGTAGGGTTAACCGGACCAAGTGGCAGCGGCAAGTCTACAATCGCGAAATTAATAGCAGGGCATTTCCCACCACACCAATTAGAAAAGCAAACGGTTAAGCTGACAACACCAACGGTTCAGCGTTATCAGGCGAACCCGGTTCAGTGGATTGGGCAACATTGTAAGTTTGCGTTTAATCCACGCTGGCCTTTGAGTAAATCTTTAAAAGAAGCCTATAAATCGAGGTGTTACACCAAGCAACTTGAAAATTACAAAATTAAACCTCATTTACTCCAACGTTTTCCGCATGAATTGTCGGGGGGCGAGTTGCAACGTTTCTATATAGTTCGAGCGTTAGCGCCGAGCACTCAATTCCTAATCTGCGATGAAGCAACAGCACAATTGGACGCAACAACTCAGCGGTTAATTTGGCAACAGTTGCTACAAGAAGTAAAGAGCCGCCAGCTAGGTATTTTGGTGATCTCTCACCAAATCGAATTACTCCAAGCTCTTTGCCAAAAAATAGTGATCATGCCTGAATCAAATGCGAACAATGGCATTTAGGCATCGACTAACTTTTATAGATGTAACGTATCATTGCGCTATTGTAGGAAATAAAGCATTAACTCATTATATACTTGCTTAGTTTTTAGTCGCATGGATGTTTTACTTTTTACTACCAGACAAGTTTTCAATAAAGATAAACAACTATGGAATACAAAAACATTCAATCATCCAAGTCATTTACACTCAAAGAGTTCTATGTTGAAAAGCACTACATTGTTAGCATTTCATTCGCAAAAGGGGATATTTGCATCAATGAACAACAGATTGATATAGACAATCCGTGCGTAGTCATCGTTCCGAAATACAGTCGCGTATCCTGCACTCTAACACCCAAATCTCCTCTACAATCAATGGAGGCTCACTTTCTAATCTTTACAGATGAAATGTTAAAGAGTGCTTTTGCTCGCCTAGTGAATAAACACCATCAATTTAATCGCCAACCGATGTATCAGCTGCCAACGCCTTTGTGCGTTGAACGTAACTTTCAGATAATGAAAGAGACTTACAACGCTGTCAGTGAGCATGCCCTACATATGCAACTTATGGAACAAGGGTTATTCTTTATCTTATTGACTTTGAATGAGTCTGGAGTGGATGTGCACAATGTTTTTCACTTCAACTATGAAGAACCGAAAAAAGAGACTATCGCAAGATTGATAACCCAGGATCCACAAAGAAAATGGCATATTGATGATATCGCAAAACTATTATTTACCACACCATCCACCCTTCGCCGACATCTGCGCAAAGAGGGGATGGTGTTTAGTCAATTGTTACTGGATGTCAGAATGGGGTTAGCGCTAAACTTTCTTACATTTACCAACTATACCGTTTCTCAGATCAGTTATCGGACAGGCTTCGGTAGCTCTGCATACTTTTGCGACGCTTTCAAACGCAAATATTCCGTGACACCGCTGCAATTTCGAGTGCAATCTAGAGAAAATAATGACTTAAAAACACTAAAAAACTTAGCTATGACAAATAAGTATTGACAATATATTCGACTATTTCTGCTTTGATAGCAATTATTTGAACTTAATCTTCGAATCTCAAACAAAAGATAGCCCATGAGCATAAGTTATAATTCGGCTTTTGACGAGTCGTTATTCAGGTGCTTTAACAGTGCTCGAAACTCGACAATTGAAACATGTCCACCAAAAACTAACTTCGTTGATAACTAATCATTAAAAGGACAAATAAATTGACGGCATGTCATTCTCTACGCTCTGTTGAATACTTATAACTGTTGGGAATAATAAAATAAATATTTTTATTTGCCCCACTTAATCATGGTAGCTCCATTAGAAAAACCTCACACCTTTTCACTATTAACCTTAACATTTCACTTCTACATTTTATGTTTATTTGCTTTCCTTTATCTCGAGCGATTTTGCTCAAGATCATATAAAGGATTAATTATGAAAATAAAACTCTACTTTGCTTTCAGTTTGATATTGGTTTCAATGTTTTCAGTATCTAAATCATTCGCGATTGATCTGCCATCAATACCTTTTCCTTCTCCAGGGTCGGCTGAACTGTTATTTGTTGTTAGAAATACAACAATCAAAACTGAATCCCCGGTTAAGGCAATTGTGGAGGACTATTGGACAAACCGAAACATAAAAAGAAAACCATACAAAGATGTATACGGTCAATCGGTTTTCACAACAGCAGGTTCAAAGTGGTTAAGCGCCTATATGACAGTAAACATCAATGGTCATAACTATACGATGGCAGCTCTTTCTGGTTATAAAGATGGTATTTCTACGGTCTTCACAAAATCAGAGAAAACAAGCCTAAAGCAAGACTATTCCTCGGTAAAATATTTTGTTGATGACAACGAAGAATCAATACCAAGTGTAACTTATTTAGATGAAACATCAGAATACTTTGTTACTGTCGAGGCATATGAGAGCGGCAATGGACATATGTTTGTTATGTGCATTTCCAACAAATTATCATTTGGTGAATGTAAATCACAAATTTAAATGCTATAAATCACCATCTAGTTGGTGGTGATTTATATTTACATCCCAATCTATTGATTGGTGTTTATAAAAAACAAACCAAAACCTTATTAATATAATGCGTAGATTTAAATTACTTCTAAAAAAGCATTTGTTTTCATATGATTTTTTTGTTTTTATTGTTTATATCATATCAATATCTCTAATATTTTTATCTTTAGAAAATGAGACCACTATAAGAATAGTAGAAAAAATGATGTGTATATTTTAAACAACCACTCATTCCTTACTATCATTCCTGTGAAATATATTATACGTTCGTTTACATAAAAATTTTTAAAGGTTCTGACAGAACTCAGTCAAAGACCATGTTCTGTCAGAACAAATACTAATCGTTGATATCAGTCCACTTCTGAATACAGTGTTTCTCTGACATCCTTCCTTTTTACAATATCAGATGCGGGTATAGTAGAACTTCTTATATGCTCTAATGGGATATTTTTACCATCATAAAAAACTCCATTTCCATGATATCCTGAAACCGAAATATCAGAATAGCCTCGAGACCAGATTTCATTAGAAATCAAATCTATCAACGACTTTTCTTTCCCAAAAATAGCCCTATGTAACATACCTTTATCACAATTTGCTTCTTGAATGTCCTTATCAGACATACTTACTGGTGCTCTTTTGTCTGCCGATTGACAACTAACAAACCTAATATCTTTAATGGTTGACAATATTCCATTTTTTTCAAGAAGGTTTACAATATCTTCGACATTAAAGTATTGCTCTCCACTTTTGATCACACCAACACCTGCACTGCCATGCCCTAATACGTATACTTTAGTATATTCAGTAAGGTCTAATTCATTTATTACTACATTTTTCTGTATTTTAGCCGCGTCAGATACTAAAGCCTCGACTATTAGATCACTAGAAACTTTTGGCCCCATTAAATGATTATTGTCTATATTTATTCTCTTAATGTCTTTTATAGATTCTTCAAAACATTTTTTAGCATTGTTGTTTAGGAAAGCAGCTGTGTAAGGTTCTTTCCTTTTTAAAACTCTAGGCAATTGCTGCCCTAAAATATTCAAACGATCCTTTCCAAATCCTGATGAGCCCAGCACAAGCATTAGTGACTTCGTTTTTTTTGGCATACTTTCCAAATTAGTTATTCGTTTAACTAGTAAACTTTCACTACAATTACCTAATAGAGTGTTAGTTATGTTATGTTGTTTTAAACATCCGGTTAAAGAGATAGGCATTTTAAACCTCAACATTAATATATGAATTATTAAACATATCTATAGATTTCCTATTATAGAATTATCAGTTTTAGTAATTTATTAATAGTGAATAATAATTATTTAAATTGAATTTACTCAAAAAAACAGATGCCTAACAACAGCTAAAATATAACCTTAAAATCAGATAGCGACTTTTAACCACCAGGTAAATGGTGAGTTAATCAAAAAATCCACCCATAAATTAAATGTGGGTGGATTGTTGTTTACTTACTTCAAAGAGCAAAATCTAAAAGTTTTTTTCCTTCATCAAGAGCTTTTTGAATAACTAAAGGAGTTCTACCTTGACCAGTCCAAGTTTTCTCAACTCCGTTAGTATCAATATATTTGTATTTTGCAGGTCTTGGCTTACGCTTACCTTTCTTTTTAGGGGTAGTTGAAGAGAGTGCGGACAAAAGTTCATAAACATCCAAACCTTGCTCCTTAATTTGCCTAGCGATATCTGCTAGTTTTTCTTCTTTCTTAATTTGCTCAGCTCTAATAGCTTCTTCTTCTAAACGACGCTCCTCGACAACCGTTTTGAACTTAGAGTAAGCCTCCTCAAGTTCTGCGTTCGTAAGCTCGCGTAAAAGTGCACGTAAGCTACGAATATTAAGTAACGTTTTTTCCAATTCGCTCATGGCATCCTCAGGTGGGTGATAAAATATCAACTTTCTTTCATTCCAATAAAAGCAATGGCCCTAATCAGGGCCATTGCTTAATGAACAATTTTTACAACTAGTCTCCAGCCTAATGTACCGTGGTATAGCGCTCAGGAGAAGTAGCTGGCTGTGGTAACTTTAAGTTTGCCACAAAAGACAGTCCTTCTTGAGTAATACCTCCGCTGTAGCTCGGAGAACCATCAGGTAAAATAGCTTTACTTTCACCCGGATTCCACTTTTCAAAGTATGGTGAAAGGTCATACCCACTTACATATGATGCACAAACCATCAACAGATCTCCATCTCTTAATCCGGTAGCGGCGGAAGAACAATAGTTATTACTGATATCATCTCCAGCTCGGGCTAAGCGATGCATCAACTTGAACATATTCCAACCTTGATCCTGATCAAAAATAGAATGATTCACATCTAAAATAGAGTGACTCTGCCATTTTGATAGATCAAAGTTTTCTTCTGCCCAACGTTTAAGTTGGCCAAACATCGCCAACTTCATATTGTTATTGGCTTCACTCCAAGCATGACCATTGTATCGTTCTAACCATAGGACTGATTTCTGAATATCAGACTCAATCCGTTCCATATATGGCTTATCTTCTCTTTTCTCTTGCATATAAAGTGCAAGAATATTGTTAACAACTTCTGTACTACCCACAACATTAAATGGAGCACTTGCTAAATTATGCCCCACTTCATGCCATAGCAGCCAATCATCCAACGGCTTCGTTGGAACTACAGTCGCCTTTTTATCGTAGGTACTACTTTGCACTGGATATCCTGAATGCGCTGCGCCAATAGATATCTGCACATCATTCACGAAACGGTGTCTAAAACCAGGTAACGCATCACTAGTAAACCGTTGGTGTAAACTGTGAGAAGCTTTACTATCTCTTCCATAGAAATCACTAGCGCTTTCTGCAAAAAAGTTCAGCTCCTCAACAAATTTATCAACGTCTAAAGCTGTCGTATTTTCAACTGGAGTTGTGTAAATAAAATGACCAGTATCAATCTCAGCTAAAGGCACCCCATCACTGCTTTTATTAACCCACTTTCCGTTGTTCCAATAGTCCGCTTTTAAAACTCCCGAGAACGTATAAGTGACTCCTTTTTCTTCTTCCACATGATATGGTTGTATATAAATCAACCCTCCGTATGGCACTTTAAACGCTAAATGATTGCCATCATATTCAAACGACTTCTGAACACGTGGTGGCCTGCGCAGACTGAGTTCGTGGCTTTCACGACCTGTCAAATCATCAACTAACGCGACATGAATAGTAGCTTTTACACCGCCTGATACAACAACCTCCTCTAATTGAGGCGCCCACAAACCTGTAGACTGCATATTTCCTGCCGTTCCAACCACTGGACGATTTCCAATGAATACATCTACACTTGCAGTTGTAGCAGCCCCCGACGCCTTACCTGGATAACTGTTCGTATCGACAGTAATATCCAAATCCCAGTATGAACGACCGAGCATAATTCGAGTTAGTGGTTTTTCCATCCAGTTAAGAGGGTAAGATGGATTTAGCTCTGAACGCTCATTTAGTAGCCCCCATTTAACTAGATCTGACTTGGTGCTTTCACTGCAACTCATACCACCACTGTGCTTATCATCAGTATAGCAGTTAAGCATTTCGACTAAACGCTTGAAACCTAGTTCGTCCTGAACTTCGGCGTTATACTCATATTGAGTATCGTTCCACAACCAAATAGACAAGTTGTCATATGTTGCAGTCAGATCTGCTTGGGATAAGCGAACACCTTCTTTACCTTTACTACGATAGTAAACTTCATGAGAAAATAGCTTATCAATATTTGCACCCAAGTTCGCAGCTTTGACCATCCCCTCCACTACTTCAGGACTCATCGGGTAACGAGTAAAGTTAGGGCGATGATGATTACCAAAGCTCGGAATACCATGTCCAGAGCGAACCTCGATACAGTTTACCTCATACTGATAGTCATCCTTACACACCGGTACGCCAGGAAAGTTCTCTTTTAACTCCTGAATGGCCGAATGTTTCGCAATTTCATCCTTTACAATGTGAAAAGCAGCACGTTCAACGACTTTGTCATTAACCTTTACTTTGTATGTTGGAATTTCTAACTTAGGCATATCCACGGATGAAGGCCAAGTAATAGAACCATCATCATTGATAGTAAGCTTACTGGTATCAGAGAATCGCTCTAAAACTACAACATCATGCTCAGCAACTGCATGCAAATTTGGTGGGTTAGGCTTATCCGTGTTGTGACACCAGAAACCATCACCGCAATAACTTTGCAAAGTTTTGGCTACGTTTGCTCCACCAATTGAGACTCCGGCTGCATCAGCCAAACGCGCAACTGGTTCAGGGTTACTTTGCTCCAACGCATCAAAAAAGATAATGTTACCACCCTCATTAACATACTTAATAAGGTCACTTATATCTTCTACCGTTAACTTCGGACGAGAAACATCAGAGACCACCGATTTCGTTTCATATCCGCCAGTTTTAATTTCAAAAGACTGCAATAAAAGTAAAGGTGTCGTTTGTGGTGATAGAGCACCAAAACTACCACTAGAAATCGTAGTTAACTCATCGAAACCAAAGGACTTATCAACGAAAAAGTTGTAAATATTTCCTTCGGCACTGCCATTCATTCTGAAAGCGTGTCCTTTTTGAATGTTAGTAGCAATGTTGAGTTTTCTGTCATTCGGAACCATCCACGAAATCATGTTCTCAAAAAATCGCTTCATGCTTCCACCATCAAAACGGGTATCACGCTTGCGGTTTGAGTTCGAAGCGGCCATTTCGTAAGTGCATATTTTCTTTGTCTCATCGATCTTTAACTGCTTATCAGCCCAATAATTATCAGGACAAGATAAAATAGACGTATACATAGCATTACCCATGAACACGACTTTACCACTACCGATCGAACCAGCACTGACTGTAGGTAATTGATACACAGTATTGTCTTTAGAAATACGCTCTGGACGTTGCATTACTACAGACGATTTATCATCAATCGTAGTTGCATCAACAATATAAGGCTTTTTATCGGAGCCAGAACCTCGTGTCCAAGCCGCTTCTTCACCGAACTCTAACCAATAGTTATTATCAGCTCTAGGCATTAGAACAGGGAAAGCTTCATTCGTTAGGTTAAAATTTCGCATAGCGCGAGCCCAGCCCGAACCACCCCAGCCATAATTATCATGGAAAATATGAAATTGAGATACGCCGTCATAAATAGTGCTCAAAGATTCTGTCACATATCCAGAGTTATCCTTAAGCTCTTTAACGGCATCAATATCATAGTTAAACCAACTACTATCCTTTTTTAACTGCGTATCAATCTCTTGAGTTAACCCACGAGAAAACTGTTCTTCAAATTCATTTGGTGTCGTATATTCTGTATCGCCTAGCCTCGCTCCATTAGGAAGTTCTAAATTTATCAACTCATTAATAACGTTGGGATACTTCGAAAATGTGTCTACTACATCCTTATTAACAATGATGTTTGAATTTAGAATCTCGCCATAACGTAGAATAAGCGATTCTATGTTTTGCTGAACAACAGTATTGGTGCTCAGGTCAGACAATGAATAACGAACTTTATTACCTTTCGTCTGACCTAATTCGAATGTATCAATACCAAATATGATGTTCTCGCCCCAAAGATATTCAAACTGCCCTTCACTATCGGTAACACCTTGAGAAGATTGACTAAAATAAGACAATCCAACAATAGGACGACCACTAGTGTCTGTAATTACACTTTTTGTAAGTGGTTTATTCTCTATGCTAGGAACATACTCATAAGCACTTTCTGCAGAAGCTGAAACAAAAGATGCAGTCAGGTTATTACTCGTGCCAGGTGAAACCTCAGGCGTTATGTTTGTATTTACATGAGATGTTGGCCCCTCAACATTGTCGGCAACGGTTGGATTGAGAAATTCATTTACAGCATCATCATCAGTTGACCCGTACAACTGAGCAACATCATAACTGTTAATTTCATCTAAACAAATCGTGTCTTTTTCTGTCGGACAAACATTAATTTTACTTAAAACTTTAAGAGAGTTGCTTTTAGCTCCTTGCTCCAATACATCAAACAAATCAAAATTAACCTGATTGTCTATGTTTTGATATGAAATGCTGCGGTCAATGTATTTATTGGTATCAAATGAACCAAGTTCAACTGCACCATAATAACAATTAACAACGGTATCACTATCGAAGAATTCAAAAGTGGCTTCGTTATTAAGTTCATTTCCGTTACAAATCACATCGCCTTTTATGCGCTGATTTGAAATAAACAAACTACCTTTTCTAGTTTGATCACTAGGGACTTCTGGAACTTCTGGAACTTCACTTCCAGGCATATCAAATTTTGAATCATCAGAGTGGCATCCAGAAATAGCCAAAAAAATGGCAACTGAAATTAATTTTCTTTTCAAAACCAACCTCATGTTATAAAAGAAAAGAGATGAAAAAATGAAACTAAACACACATAAACTCAAGAGAAATGTGATGAAAAAACCTGAAAAACAAAGCATCAAAAAAGCTCTAAAATCAAATCCTTTCTATCAATGTTCACTTATTGACATGTTTACTTATTAAATCAGAGATCATTCGAGACACTGAAGAACTCGTCAAAACTTTCGAATCAGAAGTTCTAATAGGTTCAGAAGAATTCAAGTTAAACTCGTCAAGCAGTTTATTAGCAACATGAGTCAAACTCTTATAATCGTCTTCTCTTTGCTTCTTTCGATCTACGATTGATTGCTTCGCAGCTTGAGGTAGCCCATCTACAGAATTTCGGAGACCGTTTTCTAAATGACTCTTATTTGCCTGCTGACTCCAAGTCTCATCTGCGCTGGAGATTCCCCCTGCATACAGCCAAGTCACCAACTCATTTCGAATAGGTTTTTCAGCACATTTTACAGACTTAGCCATATCACCAGACATTGCGGCTAGGCGTTCAAAATTCACATCAAGCAAAGAAGCAGCATAGCTCAGAAAATGTTGTCTAAGACCACTTTGAATCATTTGGGAGTCCCACTTCCCGAAAGTTTCACTACATGCCTGCATAATTTGATCGTACCTACCTGTTTCTGCTTTTGAAGAAACGCTTCTGTCGTGCACTACTTGCTTACTTTCTTCTTTTAAACCCTGTTTGGATGCCTTTAGCTTTGAAATCAAAGAAGAATGCTTTTTAACTTCAGAGGCTCGAGATGTGTCATGAAACACTTTAGCTATTGATATTTTTTGATCATCTAAATGGTCATTTAGCGGTTGTTTATCTTGCACTAAAGGTGTGCTAACTCTGTTGAATGTAGGAATCATAATACTCATTTCAATAATGAACACAGAGCGTTATTATCATTCTAATTTTCTTCATTTCATCAGGTAAATTCTGAAACAATAAAATTCACCGACATAATCTCACCAAATCACGCATACAAAAATTGTCTCACCATTGCTTTGTTTCCTAATTCGAATTCAGTTAAAGACGCGCCTAATATGACTAATTGTTAGGTACTCACTATCGTTTCAAGCATACCTAGTCCTGTGGCTTGTTTAACGCTTTTATCATGGCGTAAATCTCGCCAACTTGTGCATTGTCATTTTTCTGGAAGACTAGGATCTTGCTTACGCTTATGCTGAGAGACACCCATTTCGACAATCAAATCACATCCTTCTTCATCTAACTGTCTAACAACTTCATACTGTGTATTGGGTTTTCTTGGGGTCATCCTGTGCTTTATTTATTACAATGGAAGCTCTTTTTGACAAAGCGCAATTGAATCAGGAGAAGCGAAGTCATCGATATCAATAAGCCAGTAAGCCAACATAAAAAATACCCTCAAACATGAATGCTTGAGGGTATTTTCAACCAACCACAGGATCGTTCAACAGATCGGTATCAATCTAGTAGCTGGCTTTATTTTATCTCGACCGAAAAATGCATCAGTATTAGCCCTAGAGAAAAACATAATTTCATTTTGGTATCCTCTTCAAATACCGAAACTGACAATTCCTTACCTACACATACACACCTCGGATTGAATGATAAAAATGTTATAGCTACGTTAATGTCTGTTCAGTTCATGGAAACCAGTATTAACAAGGCGCAGCTCCTTGAATCTAAAAGTTCTAATAAACACGACCTAATCAGCCATCAACAGATAGATGCATTTATAAATGGAATTTTCATTATATTTTCATAACAGGTATTAATATGTCTAAAAACAAACTAACAATATTGTTATTTTTTTCGGTTTGTATGATTTGGGGTACGACCTGGTTTGCTATGGAAGTAGCCGTGTCAACGATTCCTCCGTTATTTGCTACGGGCATGCGCTTTCTCATTGCTTGTCCCATTTTGATTTTCTTGGCAAGAGTATTAAATCAACCGTTGTTATTTCCACGAGGTAAAGAGCACTGGGTTATTATTGTCTCTATTTTTTATTTTGCTATCCCATTTACCTTAATGATTACAGGTGAGATGTTTATCTCATCAGGATTAGCTTCCATAATTTTTGCCAACATGCCTATTGCAGTCATGATGACATCAACGATCTTCCTTGGGCTTCGTTTAGCCGCACACCAAATATTTGGTGTATTTACGGCAGTCGTGAGCTTGTGTGTGATTTTATCAAATGAACTTGCTATCGGAGGAGATGCGATCTTTCTTGGTTCAGCAGCCCTGAGCATTGCAGTACTGATCCACGCTTTCATGTATGTTTTAGTACAAAAGTACTGTGCTGAAATCCAAGTCATTACCTACAACGTAGTGCCAAGTTTTATCGCTGCACTACTGCTTATAATTGGTTCATTCCTGTTTGAAAAACCAAATACTTTAGCATTTTCGCCTCAATCTATAATAGCTGTAGCTTATCTTGGCATGTTTGCTAGTGTGGGAGGTATTGTGGCCTATTTTAAACTAGGTAATGTGTCTTCTCCGTTTGTCGCTTCACTTTGTTTTCTGATATTTCCCCTAATAGCACTTTCTATTAATGCATATATAAGCGGTGATGTAATATCAGACCAATCTTTATTTATGCTAATCCCTCTCCTCATCGGTGTTCTATTCGCCAAGTTGGATTTAAGGAGTCGCATTTTGGGTCATGACTCAAATAGGTAGATAAAAGCTAAATGTTTTTGCTTAATATAAAAAATAAAGCCATCGTAATGATTAACTCCTATCACTTAAGGTGCTTGGAGCGAACTGGATAACGAGTTTTACTCATACGAACGGCCCTTGATTTGGGCCGTTTTTTCGTTCTAGCAGAATATAACTCATCACTCGCTCTCTCATTACCCTCGACTTTTTGGGGATCGAGCCTGATGAGGCGATTACACACAACATTAGTTCATATTGGATATCTCAAAGAGCCATCATGAAACTTATCCGTAGAGGATACACATTCGCTTCTTTGGCTATACGACTTGTCTCCACACGAACCAGACTATAAGCGATGAGTATTCCCCAGATTTCTTGGTCTATCCCTCCCACTGATTGACTTCGAAGAAGAGAGCCATCGGCCAATATGTCATGTTTTATCTCACCATAGCAGCTCTCAACTTACCAACGCTCGAAGTAGACATCCAGTAGGGGTTGAAGGTCATATTAGCTATCCGTTAGAGAAGTTAGCACGCCTTTTATATGATTAAGTTGCTTCGGTTTAGAATACAGTACCAAGCTCGCTTGCTATTTCTCTGGGAGACTAGGAACTTGCTTACGCGCACGCTGTAAGTCGTTTTCTGGTTTGAGGAATGGCACTTGGGGCAATGGATTCACCTAAAGAGCTGGACGATGTTAAGTCTAACTTGTCCAAAACGTCAGTAATCGGTCTGTCGTGATAGAAGCCGACACCGACAAGCAACCAATCGACCAATCGACCAATTCAGTGGGCAGTTTTCGCCTTCTCATACTGGCTTTATTCGTTTCATCCAGTGCTTGATTTATCCTTTCTAATGGAAGTTCTTTTTGAAAAAGCGTAAGTGAATCGGGAGAAGCAAAGTCATCAATATCAACCAGCCAGTGTGCTAACATAAAAATACCCTCAAACATGAATGCTTGAGGGTATTTTCTACCAACCACAGGCTCGTTCAACTGATCATTTTCTTAACTGATATGAGTTACCCCAAGGGATGGTTTTATTGAGAAGTATGGGATGACACAAGCACTGGTTATATATTACGCGCAATCGCTAAGCGTTCATCACGCAAAATTTGATACCAGTATTTTAAGGTTTGCTGGATCATTTTCACGTTATCCCCAATGCGGTTAATTTCTTTGGTGTCTTCGTCACCTAATACTCGTTGTGGGTAGTTTTGATAAAGGGCGTTTAACCAGTTAGCATTCAACGAACCATCAAAATCTAACGCAATATTGACCCCATTAGGTCTCTTTCCGCCCGTAGTATCTCCATTACCGTTTTCGCCGTAACTGGAGTTCTGCCAGCCCATCTGCCCGCTTTGGAATGAGTTAGGGTCACCAAATTTACTGATGTAGTCATAAACATGCTGATAGTTACCACCTGTTGGTGTTAGGTCATTAATATCTTTAAGACTTCCCTTTAGTATCGTTTCGAGCGTGGCCTTAGACATTTCTGGATTATCTTTTAACATGTTACTCAGAAAGACTAATCGGATTAACGGGCTCATATTGTTATTATTAGTTGTGATCCAGCCGCCTTTGGTGGTATCAAAATACCCCGAGTTTTGTAGTTGAGACGTCGTGCTGCCACTGGTGGTTAATAAAGTTTCTAACTCTCGAGGAAATGATTGGGATGCTGAAATTGGCCCTGATGTCAGTTTCGACATGGCTCTATAGAGCAAAGATTCTTGACTAGCTGTCCCGTTGGATACCAGCTCTGCCATTTTTGACCAAACATGCTTTGCCATCTTTAATAGATTATCCTGAGCGATACCGTTAGTTGGAGGAGCTGACATATTATCAGCAGGTGGCAGCGCCTCTACCCACGAGTTATGTTGACCTGTGCCTATATATTCTAAACAAAACGACAATTTTTGCATAAACACAGTGTCGGTAGCGATACCATAGTCTTGGGCATTTATCAACAAGTCCAACATCGCTAATTGAAATATGTCTTCCCATTGAGAGCCTTGAGGATTTGTCAATCCTAATAGTGGCTGACCAATAAACTCTAATGCCGCTTGGAAACCCGCTTGACCTCCTTCGGCCCACATACCAATAAGTTCTAGCTCTACAGCACTTTGGTCTATTGCTGCTAACAATGAATCTGATATATTTGATTCGGTACTTCTTAAATTGGGTGCAGTACTTTTCAGAGCTGCTTTTTGTTGTTGCAACTGTGTCTGTAGTGTTTCAGGGGAATAGGGTGCTTCTAATGTAGTGCTGTCATTTAGAAGCACCAGAACAGGTTCAGGGAGAGTCGAATCTTGCTTAGTAACCGTTAATGGTGATGTGGCTACGCTTTGATTTGTTGCATTTAGATTAATATTCAACATAAATACCTCGATAATATCGTACCATTGGTAGCATTTTGGACAGTATTATTAATTTACTGGCACTCCTATTTGTCATCGCGTGATTGATTCGACAATAGGCTTTGTTGCTGAATTAAACTTACGAGCGGACGCTAGCTAAATCGTTCGCCTGTTAAACTATATATTGAGTTTCGGGCATACCTACCCCAGTTAACTTGTTGAGAGCTTTGATCATGGCGTAAGTCTCCCCAACTTGTGCATCGTAGTCACGAAGAGTGAGTAATGCTCCAAGTAACTGTTTCACACGATACCTAGTGGTTTCTGACAGCCAACCGCCAGATTGCGTGGATGCACTTTTTCCCAGAAGGCTGCTCCCTCACGCGGATGTATTAGAGGTATCGCTTTCTTAACCCTAATCGCCCTGTAACACTGCCTTGTATCGTATGCGCCAGTCAGTGGTTTTGTAACGAGGCTTCGGCATGAAATTAAAGTAAGTGAATGAATGTCCCTGCTCTGAACGTAAGATTTTAATTTAGTTCATTCGATTTCTGCAGCGAAGCCGATGGAAGCTCTAAGGCTTGAATGTCAGACATCATAAAAGCAAAAAAAAAACAAAAAAGAAAACTGAATAATCATGAAAAAAACACCAAACAACCAACTGAAAACACTACAACTAAGTTTGAATCAATCACGGTTCACTGAGGTTTTGGATTGATGAAGAGACCGTTCAGCTATTGAAGCAAATCAAGCAGGAGAACCGTGGAAGACCGCGATTGTTTTGTGAGTTAGCGATTACTGCGGCTCTTATGGTTAAACGTGTATTTTCATTGCCGCTGAGAGGTCTTTAAAGGTTCATTAACTCTATTTTTAAGCGCACGCCACGACCGCCGTCATGCCATCATTTTTCATGTATTTGCAAACAAGCCACACTGCTCATTCCACCAAGAGAAAGTGTAGTTTTTTTGGAACAAGTTCATCCTCGCAACTTAGTAGCCAGTTACCAGAAGCTGTACGGTTAAAATAAGCATTGGAAAAAGAAGTACGGCTAGCATAAACGTTCGCTCTCAGAGAAGGCGATGTTCCGTGTAAAGAAACTGGTCGGTGAGGAGCTAAGCTTACGAAATTACACTGCTCAAGTTGGCAAGACTTACACCATGATAAAAGCGTTAACAAGCTGACAGGGCGAAGTATGGCGGAAACGATAGTGACCGCCTAACAATTAATCATATTCGGTGAGTTTTTAACTGAACTCGAATTAGGAAACGAAGCCTCTCACAATAGTAGCCAGAACAAATTCTGTCTAAAAATCACTCATGACAATTTCTTATCTCATAAAGTGTCTAATCGTCGGATAGTATCTTTACTTGTGATTTAGTTTTCGGGGCGGTGCAAGTACATAGGCCCGTATATTGCTCTCAAAAGTCAAGTAGCTTACTATGCCCCCTAACTGAATGGTTAGCTTACTCCTTAGACTAAAATCAATATTAATCATAATAGCTTGAGCTATGTACCAAACTCCACGCTATTGAAAGTTGTTCTGTAATACACAGCATCACAACTTTAGGTTTGAGTTCATCAGAAATTGGCGTGTAGAATGTAAAGAAGAGTGCCACAACTTCAGAGATCACCATGAGAAAACAGTACAAAGTAAAACAATTCATTCTGAAGGAAGACGCACAAATAGTGGTCGATAGTGAAACCGGAACTCAACACAAAATTGGCCGCCATGATTTTTTGACTTTATTGGAGCTAGCAAAACACTCCGGACAAATTTTGTCTAAGGCTCACTTGATGGAAAAAGGGTGGCCAGGCAAGATTGTGTCTGATAGCTCTCTAACACAATCTATCCGAAATATAAGAAATCTTATTGAGGATAATGGAAAGAATCAGTTGTGGTTAAAAACTGTAGCGAAAGTTGGCTATGTGCTTGATTCCTCCATCGTAGAACAACTTATCGACTCCTCGGCTGCTTCACCTGATAGTACAAAGACAAAGCCAACATCTATTCCAACGAAAGAAGAGTTGAAAGGTACAAACTTATTTCGATTCAAATACTTATATTTGAATTTATTAATTATCTTGGTTACTGTATCTATAAAGCTGTATAACGAAGAATATATTCGAAAACCTGTTTTATTAAGCTACCCCAATCTAAGCTATCAACATGAGTATTTATCAATATACTCTGACGATTTTGAACTGTCTGACAAACTTGCTTCAGAGATATTAAAAATGTACAGAAGTTCACCAAGTAAGCCCGAAAAGTTATTCATAATGATCACTGATGAAAGCTTATCTTTTTCATACATAGGGAGTGATGGTATAGTTGTTAATAAAGTCATATTAAATATCAAAGATCTGCCATTTTCATACATATCAGCTAGAGTTGTAGAGGAACTAAACAATGTGGAAATATAGCGCAATTTTATTGACAATATTAAACGTAGTACTATCTGCAGTCTATTTAAACTATGAAAAAGAGCAACCAACACTATATTTCAAAGCGTCTTATAATTCATTAGATATAGATAATAATTTTAGCTATTATACGCTTATAAATATGGACGTTTTACATAACAACTTTGATATAGATATGGCGGTAATGGAATACCCAACAGAAAAAGAAACCAACTACTATAAGGTTGTGGGGGATGGTTCCACCATAACAAAAAAAACACACCAGCATTATCTTTTATTTGATAATTTTGATGTGTTTAA